>DATLGW010000031.1:0-8361 GCA_035540315.1 Burkholderiaceae bacterium
CTGCGCGAGCGCCCGCATGGTCCCGGACTTGCGCGGTCGCGACGCGATCAGCGCGCCGAGTAGGGGTTGCCGCGGCTGTCGTTCGCGGTGCTGTTCATCACGATCTGACCGGACTTCGTGTCGTATGCCCAGCCACCGGCGGTACCGGCAGAGATCGGCGCACCGGTCGACGTGATCGCGATGTCGGCTGCCAGCGAACCCTTGTTGTTGATCGGCTCGTTCGGAACGCCCTTGCGCAGGTACGGACCGAAGCGGAAGTTCGTCGTGTCGGCCACGGTGCAGGTCCCGCCGCCGGCATCGCTCGGCCGCGTCAGCTGCTCGATCAGCGCCGCTGCGGAATTCGCGGCCGCCGACCCCGCAACGCCGGGCGACGCGCACGAGCCGCTCACGGTCGGTGCCGTGCCTTTGGCGCCCGGATAGTCGCCGTGCTGCGCGCGGTACAGCTCGATCGCCGTGCGCAGCGCCGCGAGGTTCGCGTCGAGCGCGGCTTCCTTCGCCTCGGTGCTGGTGTTGCTGAACTGCGGGATCACGATCGCCGACAGGATCGCGAGAATGATCACCACGATCAGCAGTTCCACCAGCGTGAAGCCACGGGTGGCGCGGGGGCAAGTCACAACGGCCATCTTCGTCTCCTGACAGAGAAATCGACAAGGTCGATACATCGGCGCGCTGCCTGCAGCTCGCGGGCATGCGTCTCCCGCGGCGGATCGTGCAAGGACCATGCCGCCGGGATGCACGGCGGCAACCGGCGGCCGGGCGGCAGTCAACCGGAAATGGCGCGTCAACGTGACGTAATTCACGAAATCCGCCAGAAAACGCGCGTCGGGTTGCGGCAGAACGTGACGCATAACGTCAGCCCGGTTGCGTCAGCGGCGCCGCGCTGTGGATTCAGTGCGCACCGCCCGAGAGGCGAAAGATCGGCAGGATCAGCGCGCTGACGATGATGCCGACCACCGCGCCCATCACCAGCAGCATCACCGGCTCGGCCATCTTCGACAGCGTCGTCACGCGCCGCGTGAGCTCGCGCTCGTAGAAGTCCGCGATCCGGCCCATCACCGCCGCCAGGTTGCCGGTCTGCTCGCCGGTCTCGATCATCTGGCGCACCAGCGCCGGCATGAACTCGCAATCGTTGAACGCCGCGGCGATCCCGCCGCCTTCGGTCACCCGCGCCTCGACCCGGCGCAGCAACTCCTGGAAGCGCTGGTTCGAGACGACCGCGCGGCACGACGACAGCGTGTCGATCACGCTGACGCCGTTGGCGAGCGACACCGACATCACCCGCATCGTCCGCACCAGGTACACCTGCACGAACACGTCGCGCAGCCCCGGCACGCGCAACTGCGCGGCGTCCAGCAGCCGGCGTCCGGCCGGCCGCCGCAGCCATGCGACCAGCGCCGCGGCTCCGGCGCCCAGCGCGGCCACGATCGGCAACCAGTATTGCCGCAGCACGTCGCTGGCGCCCATCAGCACCAGCGTCGAGAACGGCAGCTTGTGGCGGATCGACTCGAACATCTCGCCGAACTTCGGGAACACGACGACCAGCACGAAGATCACGACCGCCACCGAGAACGCCGCCAGCATCACCGGGTACGACAGCGCTCCGGCCAGCGTCCGGCGCAGCTGCTCCTGGCGCTCGTCCATCGCCACCAGCTGCTCGAGCACCTGGTGCATGAAGCCGCCGCTCTCGGACGCCGCGATCAGGTTCACGTAGCTGTCCGGAAACAGCTGCGGATGCCGCGACAGCGCCTGCGAGAACGGCTTGCCTTCGACGACCTCCGACACGATCGCGTCGAGGACCCGCGCGAACTCGGGATCGCCGGCCTGCTGCTGCAGCACGCGAATCGCCGCATGCAGCGCGACGCCGCTTTCGAGCTGCAGCCCGAGCCGCTCGGTGAAACGCATCCGCTGCTGCACCGGATCGCGCACGCGGCCGCGGCGGCGCGCGAGTCGCGGCGCCGGCGCCTGCGCTGCGGTCGCCGCGATCGGCACAGCCGCTCGGGTCTCGATCGCCATCGTCAGTGCCCGTCGATCACGCGGGAGATCTCCTCCAGCGTCGTGTCGCCGGCGAGCACGCGCTCGACGCCGTCGGCGTACAGCGTGCGGTGGCCGGCGGCTTGCAGATGCGCGCCAAGCGTCTCGGGCGACAGGCTTCCGGCCATCAGCCGCTGCAGCGCCGCATCGACTTCGAGCAGCTCGTGGATCGGCACCCGGCCCTTGTAGCCGGAGTCGTAGCAGGCCGGGCAGCCGGTGCCGCGTGCCAGCCGCACCTGCCCGGTCCAGCGTTGCGCCGCTGCGATCTCGGGCGGCGCCAGGAACGTCGTCTTGCAGCTGCCGCAGACGCGGCGCACCAGCCGCTGCGCGACCACGCCGATCAGCGCCGACGCCAGCAGGTACGGCTCGATTCCCATCTCGACCAGCCGCGACACCGCGCCGATCGCATCGTTGGTGTGCAGCGTCGACAGCACCAGGTGTCCGGTCAGCGCTGCCTGCACCGCGATCTCGGCCGTCTGGCGCTCGCGCACTTCGCCGACCATCACGATGTCGGGATCCTGGCGCAGCACGTGCTTGAGCAGCCGCGCGAACGACAGCCCGATCGCCTCGTTGACCTGGTTCTGGTTGATGACGTCGAGCTGGTATTCGACCGGATCCTCGATCGTGACGATGTTCTTCTCGATGCTCTTCAGCTGGTTGATCGCCGCGTACAGCGTCGTCGTCTTGCCGCTGCCGGTGGGGCCGGTCACCAGGATCAGTCCGTGGCTGCGCGCCAGCAGCCCCTTGAACCGCTGCAGGTTCGATGCGCTCATGCCGAGCTTCTCGACGTCGAGGATCGACTGGTTCTTGTCGAGCACCCGCAGCACGATTTTCTCGCCGTAGATTCCTGGCAGCGACGAGAAGCGCAGATCGACGGTGCGGCCCTGCGTGGACACCTGCAGGCGGCCATCCTGCGGCAGGCGGCGCTCGGCGATGTCGAGGTTCGCCATCACCTTGAGCCGCGACACGATCGCCGGCAGCAGCTCCTGGCGCGGCGTCATCACCTCGTACAGCACGCCGTCGATGCGGAACCGGATGCGACCGCGACCGCGCGCCGGCTCGATGTGGATGTCGCTCGCCTTGTCGCGGATCGCGCGCTGGATCACCGAGTTCACCAGGTTGATGACCGGGCTGCCCTCGGCGAGCTGGTCGATCACCGTGTAGTCGCCCGGCAGCGTCGAGCTGACCAGCTCGAGGTCGTCGGGCGGCACGTCGAGCAGATCCACGGTCGGCTCGAAGCCGCCGCCGCTGTACGCATCGGTCTGCGCGCGCACGATGTCTTCGCGCCGCGCCAGAACGAGCCGGATCTTGCAGCCGGTGCGCCCGCGGATCTCGTCGAAGCTGGTCAGCGACTGCGGGTCGCTCGTCGCCAGCGTCAGCGTGTCGTTCACGCGGAACATCGGCAGCACCTGCAGGCGGCGCACGCTCTCCTGGTCGAGCATCGACAGTGCCGCCGGATCCCACAGCCCGGCGCGCAGCGCGACATAGGGCATGTCGAACTGTTCGCTCAGCACCTTCAGCAGGTCGGACTCGGCGACCCAGCCCTTGTCGACGATGATCTGCCCCATCCGCAGTCCCGACTGCGCCTGCAGCCGGATCGCCTCGGCGATCCGGTCGGCATCGATCAGCTTGCGCTCGAGCAGGCAGTCGCCGAGCTTGCGCTTGGGCCGGTTCCTGGAGACGCCGACCGCCTTCAGCGTTTCGCCGCTGGCGGGGTCGAGCACCGGAACCTGCGCCGACACGCCGGTGGCGACGAACACGTCCTTCAGCAGCGCATTCGGATTCACCAGCTTCAGTCGCCCGCCGAGCGCCGCCAGCTTCGACTGGATCGCGAGCAGCGTCTCGATGCCCTTGCCGCTGATCAGCGTGACTGCGCCCAGGTCGATGATCAGCTGCAGGTTGTTCGCCGCGATGCACGCGGTCGCCGCCGCCTGCAGGTCCGCGATCGGCGCATCCGCATCGAGCGCGACGGCCGGCGTCAGGTAGGTGGCGGCGCCGACTCGCGAGCGAGCGACGGTCTCAGGCATGCTGCCGTTCGCGCCGGACGTTGAATTTCGCCAGCCACGGCGGCTCGGCGGCGCACAGCGCCTTGAAGACGTCGACGACCGTCGGGTCGAGCTGGCTGCCGGTGACGCGGTCGATCTCGGCGAGCGCGACCTCGTGGCTGCGCCCGGGCCGGTAGGCGCGCGAGCTGGTGATCGAATCGTAGGTGTCGGCGACCGCGATGATCCGCGCCAGCAGCGGGATCCGGTTGCCTTTCAGCCCGTGCGGGTAGCCGGTGCCGTCCCACTTCTCCTGGTGGTGGCGGGCGCCCGGAACCGCGTCGCGCAGCCGATCGATGTGGCGCAGGATCTCGTAGCTGCGCTCCGGGTGCACCATGATGAACGTGTACTCGTCGGGCGTCAGCCGCCCCGGCTTGCACAGCACCGCGTCGGGAATTCCGATCTTGCCGACGTCGTGCAGCAGCGACGCCCAGTGCAGGTTATCCAGGTCCTCGTCCTGCAGCTGCATCGCCCGACCGATCTCCATCGACAGGTGGTGCACTCGCTCGGAGTGGCCGCGCGTGTATGGATCCTTCGCCTCGACCGCCTCGATCAGCGCCGCAGCCATCTGCTCGTTGAAGCGCGCCGATTCGGTCATCATCGTGTACATCCGCATCAGCCCGGACAGCTGGTTCGCGAGCACCTCGGCGAGCTTGCGGTCGCTGTTGCTGAAATCCGGCTTGTCCGCGTGGTTCAGCAGCACCAGCATCGCGATCACCGCGTCGCCCGACAGGATCGGGTACGCCATCACCTTGTACGGCATGTCGGTGAACACGTATGCGCGGCGCGGGTCCTTCGCGTCGTTCAGCACGATCGTCTGCTTCGCGCTGCTGACGAACCGGAACAGGTCGCCGCGCATCTCGACCAGCACCAGGTCGAGGTTGTGGATCGGCTTGGACAGGTTCGTCGCCGACAGCCGAAACTCGTGATCGGCACTGACCAGCGCCGCGACGTCGGCGTTCATGTGATCGGCGCAGGTCTGCAACAGGCTGACGAAGAGGTTTCGGGTGTCCCCGTGGCGCCGCAGCTCGTCGTCGAGCCCGTAGACCAGGTGCAGCTCCTCGTAGCGCGCCGCAAGCTCCGCAGCCATCACGTCGAGCTCGTCGCCGGTGCGGTACTGGTCGGCGATGCCGGCCGCGACGTCCTCGAGCGCCTCGGCGAGCTCGTCGATCCGGATCGGCGCATGCTGCGGCTCGAAGCGCTCGACGACCGCCGCGAGCCATCCGAGCACGCGCTGCGGTCCGCCGGCAATCGGGTGGTACAGCAGCGTCAGCGCGTCGTCCACGTCGCGTCGCTGCAGTCCCGGGCCGTCGCAGTGCCAGTCGAATCCGCAGGCCGCCAGCGCAGCGCACACCTGCTCGAAACCGCCGGGGTCGCCGTCGCTCCACAGCGTGTCGCCGGCGGCGTCGACGACGGCGAAGTGGCGCTCGCCCCCGCCCATCCGGCGCAGCCAGCGGCCGTAGCGGCCGACATCGATGCCCGCCAATCGCTGCTCAGCCACGGGCGCTCTCCTCCGAGAGGGTGGAAAAATGCCTGGCGAGCCGCTCGAGCAGCGCGCGCGGGCTCAGCGGTTTCTCGACGAACTCGGTCGCGGGAAGCTGCCGGACCCAGTCGCGCTCCTCGCGCGCGGTCATCGACGTCATCACCAGCGTCAGGAACTCGCGCTTGGGGAACTCGAGGTGAAGCGCCTGGCACAACTCGCGGCCGCTCATCGGCGCCATCTGGATGTCGGTGATCAGCACGTCGGGCGCGCCGGCGCGGATCAGCGACAGCGCCTCGGTGCCGTCGCTGGCCGACGCAACCGTGTAGCCGTCGCGCTCCAGGCACAGGCGCAGCACGCGGATCACGTGCGGCTGGTCGTCGACGATCAGGATCCGCTTCATGCCGCCATCATTTCCTTGACCAGCACCGGCGTCTTCTGCAGGCGGATCGAGAATTCGGTGCCGACGCCCGGCTCGCTGTCGACGCTGAGCGTGCCCTGATGCAGATCGATGATCTCCTTGGCCAGGTACAGGCCGAGGCCGTGACCGCTGCGGGCGGCCGACTCGCTGCTCGAGCCGCGCGAGAACTTGCGGAAGATCTGCGCCTGATCGGCGGCGCTGATGCCGATGCCGGTGTCGCGCACCCGGATCACGATCTCGTCGTCGCCGTCCTCGGCCGCCAGCGTCACCGATCCCTGCGGGCGGTTGTACTTGATCGCGTTCGACAGCAGGTTGTTGATCGCGATCCGGAACAGGTCCTTGTCGAGCGCGACCGCGGGCAGGTGCGGCGGCAGCTGCAGGTGGAACTCGATTCCCTTGTCGCGCGCGCTCTGCGCGAGGTTCTCGAACGCATCGTCGAGCAGGTCGCGCAGCTTGGTCCGGTGACGCTCGATCGCGATCGCGCCGGTCTCCAGCTTCGAGATGTTCAGCAGGTTGTTGATCAGCGCGGCCATTCGCCGCACCTCGTCGGCGATCGTGTTCGCGGCCTCGATGCGCAGCTCCTCCGAGGCTGCGCCGTCGTTCAGCAGCAGCTCGCTGTACATCGCCAGCGTGTTCAGCGGCGTCTTCAGCTCGTGCGACACGTGCGCCGCGAACTCGCTGCCGGCGCGCTGCGCCAGGTATTCGGCGGTGACGTCGCGAAACACCACCAGGCTGCCCTGCAATCCGCTGACGGTCGCCGGCAGCGGCGAAACCGACACCGCGATCCGGCGCTCGCCCGACTCGTCGGCACAGAATTCCAGGCGGTCGGCGTCGAGCGATCGGTCGTTCTGGTAGCGCGCGAGGAACTCGAGCACCTGCGGGTTGCGGCACCACGCCTGCGGCGGCTGGCGCAGCATGTCCTGCTCGGCCACGCCGAGCAGCGCCGCCGCCTTGGCGGTCGCGTACGTGACGCTGCCGGCATCGTCGAGCACGACCACGGCCTCGGGCAGCGCCTGCAGCACCGCGTCGAGCTTGCCGGCCCGGTACGACAGCAGCCGGTTCGACGTCACCGCCGCCCGCTGCTCGGCCTCGACCTGTCGCACCCGGTCCTCGGCGTGACCGACGACGCGGTTGAAGCGGTCGATGAAATCGCGCAGCTCGGCGTTCGGCGCCAGCTCGTGCGGACCGGCCTGCACCAGCGCCTCGAGCCGCTCGGTCAGCGCGCCCAGCGGCTTCATCTCGCGGCGGATCAGGAAATAGAAGATCGGCGCCAGCAGGAAGATCGGCAGCGCCAGCAACGCGTAGAACGACGCCTGCGCGGGCCCCGGCAGCAGGCGCGGCTTGTAGTAGCCCAGACGCACGAAGCCGGCATGGTGGCCGTTGTGCAGCACCGGCGCATGGAATTCCCGGATCGCGCGGCCGTCGCCAGGCGACACCAGCGCCCGCTCGCCGAACCAGGCCTCGGGCTCGCGCGCCGCCAGCGGTGCGGACGGTACGATCGTGCCCGGCGACGTGACCTCCAGCAGCACCTTGCCGGCGGCGTCGACGACGACGCCGTAGCCCAGGTCGGGATTCGCCTGCAGGTTCAGCAGCGCGGAGAGCAGGCTGGTCTTGCCCGCGTTCGCGATCAGCTGCTCGTACGAGACGCTCGACAGCGTACGCGCCAGCGCCACGCCCTGAGCCCGCACGCGCTCGTTCGCCGCCGACGCCTGGCGCTCGAGCAGGATGCCGAAGATCACCGCGATCACCAGCAGCGACGCGACGATCATCCGCAGACCCAGCCGTTCACTCTTCATCACAGGTTCCAAACGACGTGCCGCAGCGGCCAAGCCGCGCCGGCACCGGCTTTCCGAGGGCATGCCGTCGCCCCTCGATCCGGCGTGCGATGAGGCTATCACCGGCGCCTGTTGTTTCCCCGTCAGCGCTCGCCGCTGGTTCACCGGGGAGCTGCCGTTCGGCGGCAGCCGCCGTCGCCCACCGGCTCGAGCCGGCGATTTCCCCGGGTCGCTGCGGCGACGTAAACTGCGGCCCACGGGCGGCCTCGGCTTGCGGGGCGAACGAACAGGGGGGCGAATGAGCAAGCGTCAGTTTCGCGGGGTCACGGTGCGCGGTACTGCCGAAGGAGTCGAGTTCGTCTGCGGCGGATGCGGCAAGGTACATACCGAGCCGCGCGCGCTCGTGCTGCGCACGTTCATGTCGCGGCTCAACGCGTTTCGACGCCAGCACGAGTGGATCTGCCGGCCGGCCGCAGAGCTGGTCGATTCGCGCGCTCCGATGAGCTGATGCGCGGCGCCGAGGCGCTGCGGGCATGGCAACTGCTTCAAGGCTCGGTCGGCGCAACCCGCGCGCCGCGCACCTCGCAGCACCCCGACCGACATGACCGATAC
>DATLGW010000032.1:0-2489 GCA_035540315.1 Burkholderiaceae bacterium
GCGCAGTACGTGTTCGAGCCGCATCGAGTCGAGCTGAGAGCTGCCGGCATAACCGGGCGCAACGATGAATGGCATGACCTTGCGCAGCGGGACCCGAAGTCGTGCCAGGTCGTCCAAGGTGACGGCGCGAACGCGTCGCGCGGCGATGATCCGCTTGACGGCCTTCACGCCGAGCCCCGGGACGCGCAGCAGCATTTCGCGATCCGCGAGATTGATGTCGACCGGAAACCGCTCGCGATTTCGCAGGGCCCACGCGCTCTTCGGATCGATGTCGAGCATCAGCATGCCACCCGCAGCGGTTGGGATTTCCTCCGGCCCAAAGCCATAGAAGCGCATCAGCCAATCCGCCTGGTAGAGCCGGTGCTCGCGCACGAGCGGCGGCCGCTTCAGCGGCAGTTGCGCCGCCGCGTTTGGAATCGGGCTGAAGGCGGAGTAGTACACGCGCTTCAGGCGGTAGGAGCCGTAGAGGCTGGCGCTCGATCGGATGATCGTGCTGTCCGGCGTGTCGTCCGCGCCGACGATCATCTGCGTGCTCTGACCCGCCGGTGCGAACGTGCGCGGACGGCGGCGGTTCTTCGCGTCGTCGTCCGCGGCGTCGATGTGCGTGCGCACGCGCGCCATGCTGCGTCTGATCGCGCCGGCGTCCTTCTCAGGGGCCAGCCGCATGAGGCTGGCCGCGGTGGGCAGCTCGATGTTGATGCTGACGCGGTCGGCGTAACGGCCGGCGCGCGCAATCAGATCGTCGCTCGCGTCGGGAATCGTCTTCAGATGAATGTAGCCGCGAAAGTCGTGTTCCTCACGCAGGCGACGCGCGACCTCCACCACCTGTTCCATCGTGTAGTCGGGGCTTCGAATGATGCCGGAGCTCAGGAACAACCCTTCGATGTAGTTGCGGGCGTAGAAGTCGAGCGTGAGCTGAACCACTTCGTCGACGGAAAAGCGCGCTCGAGGCGTGTTGCTCGATGCCCGATTGACGCAGTACAGGCAGTCGTAGACGCAAAAGTTAGTCAGCAGGATCTTCAGCAGCGAGATGCACCGTCCGTCGGGAGCATAGCTGTGGCAGATGCCCATCCCCTCCGTCGAGCCGATTCCGTTGCCGCCGGTCGAATCCCGCTTCGCCGTTCCGCTGGACGCACAGGAGGCATCGTACTTGGCGGCGTCCGCCAGAATCGCGATTTTGCGCTCGATATCCATGAAGACACGGGCGCAACTCATGCAGCGCCTCGATCGACATCTTATCAACGTTGCCGACCGGCTACCCGCGCTGCCCGCGAGGGTGCGAAGCAGCTCCAGATCGGAAACAGCTGCCGCGCTCGCGGCGTCGCCGACGGTCTCAGGGACTTGCTCGCAGCCGGGGCGCGGAATTCGGGCGAGCGAGCACTGGCGGGGCGACCGCTGTCGCCCCGCCAATTCAGCGGCTCGTGCCCATCCGCGCGAGCGTCACGACACGCTCCAGCGTTGCCGCGAGCTCGTCAGGCAAACACGGCTTCTGCAGCACGTCGAATCCGGCCCGCAGCGCACGCTCGGCCTCTGCGGTGTACCCGCTGACCAGCACCACCGGCAGTGACGGGTCGTTGGCGCGCAGCAGCTCGGCGAGCTGCAGGCCGTTCGTCTCCCCCGGCATCGCGACGTCGCTGAGCACGATGTCGAAGCGATCGTTTGCGATTCGCGATTGCGCCTCGTCCGCGGAGAACGCCAGCGTGACCTCGTACCCGAACGTGGACAGCACGTCGCGCGTCGCCGCGGCGACCTCGGCGTTGTCCTCCACATAGAGCACGCGCCGTCTGGCCAGCGCGGTCCCCTCGATTCGCACCGCCTCGGCAGCCGGTTTGTCCGTCGCGGGAAGCCGCAGCGAGACGATCGTGCCGCGCCCAGGCGCGGAGCGGATCGCGACAGTGCCGCCCGACTGCTGGCTGAACCCGTAGACCTGCGACAGTCCCAAGCCGGAGCCGCGCGACGACTCCTTCGTCGTGAAAAACGGATCGAACACCTTCGGCAATAGCGCCGGATCGATGCCGCTACCGGAATCCTCCACGTCGATTACGACCGTGCGTTCTTCCGCTGGATCTTGGCGAACCGTGATCGTCAACGTGCCCCCGCCAGGCATCGCATCGTTCGCATTGATCGCCAGATTCAGCAGCGCGAGCTCGAGCTCGGTCGGATCGACATCGACGCAAGGCACGTCCGATTCGACAGCGAGACGGACCGCGACGTTGTCGCCGATCGACGTTCGCAGCATCGACATCGTCGTCGGCATCCAATCCTGCAGCCGGATCGTTCTCGGCTGGCCGCTGCGGTGCCGCGCGAACGACAGCAGTTTGCGCGTCAGCCGCCGACCGGTGTCGACCGCGCGAAGGATCGCATCGACCGGGCTGTCGCGCGGCACGTCCGGAGGCAGGCGCCGGATCAGCACCGCGTTGTTCGCGACGATCGACAGCAGGTTGTTGACGTCATGCGCGACTCCGCCGGTCAACCGGCCGAGCGCCTCG
>DATLGW010000033.1:0-2074 GCA_035540315.1 Burkholderiaceae bacterium
CGGCATGACCGCAAACGAGCTGCTCGCGTGGGTGCGGTTCGGCGGCGGTCAGGCGCTGTTCGACGAGCTGGGTGCGCAGTTCGACGTCAAGCCGCTGCTGTGCTGCAGTACCGGGATGCAGATGGGCGGATGGTTCGTCAAGGAGATCGATTCCCCGGATGCGTTCAAGGGGCTGCGATATCGGATGGCCGAGCCGGGCGCCGAAGTGCTGCGGCGGCTCGGCGCAACGGTCGTGCTGGTGCCGGGGGCGCAGATCGTGCAATCGCTGCGGTCCGGCGCCATCGATGCCTGCGAGTGGATCGGACCTTGGCTCGATTCCGCGATGGGACTGCACCAGGTCGCTCGCTTCTACTACTACCCCGGCTGGCAGGAGCCCGGTACCGCGCTGACGCTGGGAATCAATCGCCGCGTGTGGGACAGTCTGGACCCCGCGGATCAGCGGCTGATCGAAACCGCCGCCGCAAGCGAATATGCGGTGTCGCTGGCGGAGTTCAACGCGAACAACGCGCTCGCGCTACGCCGGTTTCGCGCCGAAGGCGTGGTGCAGTTCCGCAGCTTCGATGCCGCGACGCTGCGAGCGCTGGCCGATGTGAGCCGGCAGGTGGTTGCCGAGTCGGGCTCCGGCGATGCGCTGTCGCGCAAGATCCATCGCAGCTATTCGGAATTCCAGTCGACGGTTCGAAACTGGAGCGAGATCGGCGAAGGCGAGTATCTGCGTGTCCGCGGCTCAGGCTGAGCGTTCAGCGAGCGTGCGTTCGGTCGCGTGCCGCACCGGCGCTAGCCGCCGAAGCGTTCGCGCAGCACGTTCTTCTGGACCTTGCCCATCTGATTGCGCGGCAGCTCGTCGACGACGTGCACGCGCTTGGGGACCTTGAAGCCCGCAATTCGCGACTTCAGCTGCGCGATCAGCTCCGGCTCGCGCAGTTCAGCCCCCGGCCTCGCGACGACGACCGCGACGACGGCTTCGCCGAAGTCGCGGTGAGGCACGCCGATCACCGCCGACTCGGCCACGCCGTCGAGCTCGTCCAGATACGACTCGATCTCCTTCGGATAGACGTTGTAGCCCCCGGAGATGATCAGGTCCTTCGAGCGCCCGACGATGCTCAGGTAGCCGTTCGCATCGATGCGCCCGACGTCGCCGGTGCGAAAGAAGCCGTCGGCGGTGAACTCCTCGCGCGTCTTCTCCGGCATCTGCCAATATCCGCTGAACACGTTCGGTCCGCGCACTTCGATTCCGCCGATCTCTCCGCTGCCGCACTCGCGCCCGCTCGAGTCGACGACCCGCAGATCGACCCCCGGCAGCGGCAGGCCGACGGTTCCGGGCATCCGGTTGCCGTCGTACGAGTTGGACGTCAGCATCACTGTTTCGCTCATTCCGTAGCGCTCCAGGATCCGATGGCCGGTGCGGGCCTCGAACTGCCGGAACGTCTCGGGCAGCAACGGCGCCGAGCCGGATACGAACAGCCGCATCGCTCGCGCCGCGGCCGCATCGAACGCCGGTTCGTCGAGCAGGCGCACGTACATCGTCGGCACGCCCATGAACACCGTCGCCCGCGGCAGCAGCGCCGCAACCTGCTTCGCATCGAAGCGCGGCAGCCACAGCATCTTGCTTCCCGACAGCAGCGCGCCGTGCGCGGCGACGAACAGCCCATGCACGTGGAACAGCGGCAGCGCATGCAGCAGCACGTCGCCGCGTCGCCAGCGCCAGTACAGGTGCAGCGTCAGCGCATTCGAGCCGATGTTGCCGTGGCTGAGCATTGCGCCCTTGCTGCGGCCGGTGGTCCCCGACGTGTACAGGATCGCCGCAGCGTCGCCGGTGCCGCGCGCAACGGTGCGGAACAGATCCCGCTCGGCAGCAGCCGCCTGCAGCAGCGAGCCGGTGCGATCGTCGCCGAGCGTGAAGCAGCGCGCGACCCGGTGGCGCTGCGCGAGCGGCCGCACCCAATCGAGGTTGTTCGGCGAACAGACGAACACCGACGGCTTGGCGTCGCCGATGAAGTAGTCGATCTCCGATTCCCGGTACGCCGTGTTCAGCGGCAGGTACACGTAGCCCGCCCGCAGCGTGGCCAGGTAC
>DATLGW010000034.1:0-1985 GCA_035540315.1 Burkholderiaceae bacterium
TGCCCGTCGAGCCATCGCGGCAGCCCTTCGATCGGCAGCCGGTAGCCCAGCGCCTGATGCAGCAGCTCGTCGAGCGATCGCGCATGCAGCTGTCGGCCGTCGGCGAGGACCACGGTCGCCACCCCGGTGGGCGCGCGGCTCGCCGTTGCGATCGTCTGCCCGAACGGGCTGAAGACCGTCAGCGACAGCGCCGGCGCCTGGCCTGCCGGATCCGGAGTCGACACCAGCTCGAAGCGGCCGTGCGCGGCTTCGCTGGCTGCGGCGGGATCGGACGGATGGCGGGCCGCGGCAAAGCGGCCGGACCACTCGCGCACGACCGGCGCGACAGCCGCCGCAGGCGCGGCAGCCGGCGGCGACGCCGGAGCGACGGTCGCGCAGCCTGCGGCCGCCGCAACCGCCGCGGCGAGCGCTGCGGCGAGCGCGCTGCGCCGCAGCGCTACAGCGCGACGTTCAGCCGCGCCAGCGTCCCGTTCAGCGTCTCGTTGTTCGGCTCGCGGCCACGGGCTTCGCGCCACAGCTTCTTGGCTTCCTCGTATTGGCCGCTGGCCCACAGCACCTCGCCCAGGTGCGCAGCGATCTCGGCGTCGGGACGCAGCGCGTATGCGCGGCGCAGATATTCGAGCGCGCGCGCGTATTCGCCCTGGCGATACAGCACCCACCCCATGCTGTCGATGATGTGCGCATCGTCGGGCGCCAGCTCGAGCGCCTTCTCGATCAGCTGGCGCGCCTCGGGCAATCGCAGGTTGCGATCGGCCAGCGTGTAGCCGAGCGCGTTGTATGCGTGCGCATGGTCCGGTCGCAGCTCGATCAGCCGCCGCAGGCTCTTCTCCATCACCTCGATGCGGTCGAGCCGCTCGGCGGCCATTCCGTGGTCGTACAGCAGCTCGGGATTGTTCGGCATCCGCTCGAGCGCGCGCTCGAGCACGTCGAAAGCGTCCTGGTATCGCTGCGCTTCGCGCAGCACCTGCGCTTCGGCAGCGATCAGCTGGACCCGTTCCTGCACCGACGTCACGCGCGCCTGCTGCAACAGCGTGCGCGCCTGCTCGATCCGATGGCTGCGCCCCAGCAGCAGCGCGCGCTTGATCGTCGCGCTCGTCACCTGGTCGCCGCGCTGCACGCGCTCGAGGTGCTCGATCGCCTCGTCGACGCGGCCTGCGTCCTCGGCGAGCTGCGCCAGGAACAGGTGCGCGAGGTTGTCGTCCCGCGGCACCGACGGCGGCAGCTCGAGGTAACGCTGCAGGTATCGCTGCGCGATCTCGGGGCGCTCGGTACGGTGCGCCAGCTGCGCCAGCGAGAACAGCGCCGCAGCGTTGGTCGGATCGTCGGCCAGCGCGCGCTCGAACTGCGCCTGCGCCTCGGGCAGCTTGTCGTCGGCGAGCAGCAGCCGGCCGTAGGTGAACCGGGCTTCGGTGGCGCCCGGAGAGCGCTGCAGGAATTCCTCGAGGATCTTGCGCGCCGCGTCGCCCGATTGCGGCAGCCGGTGCAAGTGGCGCGCCGCCGCCACGGCTGCGTCCTCGTCGGTCGGCGCCAGCTGCAGCGCGGCGCGCGCTTCGGCGGCCGCGTCCTCGCGCGCATCGGCGGCGCCGGCGATCGCCGCGCGCGTGAGCCGCACGTGGACGTGCTCGAGATCCGGCGCGCTCAGCCGCTGCATCAGGCGCCATGCGGCCGAGCGGTCGGGCGCGCGCTGCAGCGCGCGCTGCAGCTGCGCGTAGGCGTCGTTCAGCGCATCGCGCTCGCGCGCAGCCTGCAGCCGCTGCGCGAGCAACGGCTCAACCTGTTCGAGCCTGCCGCTCGCGAGCAACAGCGCCTCGAGCGTCTGCAGCGCGCGCGGGTTCTGCGGCGAGAGCTCGCGCCACAGCTGCGCTGCCTCCACTGCTTGATCGTACGAGCGCGCGCTGATTCCGATCTCGGCGGCGCGACGCGCCAGCCGGGGATCGCGCGTTTGTTGCGCCAGCGTCAGGTAGGTCTTGAACGCCGGCCCGAGC
>DATLGW010000035.1:0-5300 GCA_035540315.1 Burkholderiaceae bacterium
ATGCGGCTGCGCCGCGCTTTCGGCAGCCCGAACTTCTGCGTGTCGATGGAGCTGTGCGGCTGGGGCCGCTACATGGCGAGCTGCTACGTCTACGGCGCGCCGGTGCCCGGCGTCTTCATGCCCGACCTGGGCCAGGCGGGCTGCATCCTGTTTTGGGGCTACAACCCATCGTCGTCGCGGATCGCGCATGCGGCGGCGACGGCGGCGGCAGTGCAGCGCGGCGCGCGGCTGATCGTCGTGGATCCGCGCGATGCCGGCATGGCGAAGAAGTCGGACGTGTGGCTGCGCGTGCGCCCGGGTACCGACGGTGCGCTGGCGCTCGGCCTGGCGAACGTGATGATCGAGCGCGGCTGGTACGACGCAGCGTTCGTTCGCGACTGGACGAACGCGCCGCTGCTGGTCCGCGCCGACAACGGACGGCTGCTCCGGCAGGGCGACGTCGCGCCGCAGGGCGATCCGAAGCAGTTCGTCGCGTGGAGCGAGGCAGCGCGCGCGCCGGTCGTCGCGCTGCCCGGCAAGACGGCCGACGGCAGCGCCCCGAGCTTGTTCGGCACGTTCGACGTGCCGACGCCGGACGGCGTGGTGAAGTGCCACACGGTCTTTCAGCGCTATGCGGAGTCGTGCAACGCGTACTCCGCGGCCCGGGTCGAGCAGATCTGCGGCATTCCGCGCGACGACGTCGTTCGCGCAGCGGAGCTGCTTTGGCATGCGCGGCCGGTCGCGTTTTATGCGTGGAGCGGGATCGAGCAGCACACGAACGCGACGCAGACGGCGCGCGCGATCGGCGCGCTGTATGCGCTGACCGGCAGCCTGGACAGCCCGGGCGGCAACGTGCTGTTCCCGGCGGTGCCGTCGCTCGACGTGTCCGGCCTGGATCTGCTGCCGAAGCCGCAGCGCGCGAAGTCGCTCGGACTTGCCGAGCGACCGCTCGGACCGGGCATCGGGGAGTTCACGACCAGCGGCGAGCTCTACGACGCGATCCTCGACGGCAATCCGTATCCGGTGCGGGGCCTGGTCGGGTTCGGCGCGAATCTGCTGCTGGCGCAACCCGACACCCGACGCGGACGCGATGCGCTGGAGGCGCTCGATTTCTACGTCCATGCGGACCTGTTCATGTCGCCGACGGCGCAGCTCGCCGACATCGTGTTGCCGGTCACGTCGCCGTTCGAGAGCGAAGGGCTGAAGATCGGCTTCGAGGTCGATGCGGATGCGCAGTCGCTGGTGCAACTTCGCAAGCCGGTGGTTCCGCCGCGCGGCGAAGCGCGTTCGGACGTCGAGATCATCTTCGCGCTCGCGAAGGCGCTGGGCCTGGGCGAGCATTTCTGGGGCGGCGACATCGAAGCGGCGCAGAATGCGCGGCTCGCGCCCACCGGCCTGACGCTCGATGCGCTGCGGTCCAAGCCCGAGGGCATTCGCGCGCCGCTGCAGTCGCGGTACCGCAAGTTCGAAGCGAACGGATTCGCGACGCCGACGCGGCGGATCGAGCTCTATTCGGAAACGTTCCTGAACCACGGCTATCCGCCGCTGCCCGAGTACGTCGCGCCGCTGGTGCGCCCGGAACGCGAGGAGCTGTCGCAGAAATTCCCGCTGGTCTTGACCTGCACGAAGACGACGCTGTTCTGCGAGACGCAGCACCGCGCGCTGCCGAGCCTGCGCCGGCGCTCGCTGCACCCGAAGGTGTTCCTGCATCCGGATGCGGCCCGCGCGCGCGGCGTCGCCGCAGGCGAATGGGTCGCGATCGACACGCCGAAGGGCTCGGTGCGGGCGCAGGTCGAGCTGGATCGCACGCTCGCGCCGGACGTCGTCTGCGGCCAGCACGGCTGGTGGCAGGCGTGCACGGAGATCGGCGCGCCCGGCTACGACCCGTTCAGCGACGAGGGCGCGAACTTCAACCTGCTGGTGGGGTTCGACGCAGTCGATCCGGTCAGCGGGTCGGTGCCGCTGCGTTCGTACGTGTGCGAGATCCGGCGGTTGAGCGCCTGAGCGCCGACCGCAGGCTGGTCGCCTACGCCGCCTCGTAGACTTCGACCCGCACCGGCGTCGACTTGCCGCCGTTGCAGTCTCCGGATTCCAGCGGGCAGACCGACAGCGCGGCCAGCAACGGCATTTCGGCTCGGAACTCGACGTGGTCGCCGGCGCGGCTCGCGGGCAATCCGATGACCCAGCGGCGGTTCGCGCAGTCGTGCTCGTAGCGCATGTTGATGTCGAACGTGTCCGGCACGTCCTCGGGCAGCAGCCCGTACGGCGCGATCGCCTTGCTGATGATCTCGTGGCAGCCGTCCTGCGGCTCGAGCCCGAGCTGGACCTCGTATAGATACCGGTTGCACATCCGGTTGTGGCTGTCGTGGACGCCCTTCTCCGGCGCGGTCTCCTCGATCAGCGTCATCATCGGGCGGCACAGCGTCGACATCAGCGTGTCGCCGGCAGTCAGGCGGTCGCGCGGGATGTAGTCGCCGACGTTGCGCGGCCGATACCGCGTGCGCGAGTACGACGTCGACAGCTTCTCCCTCGGGTTCTGCAGATTGAACAGCGCCATGTCGACGACCTGGCGCCCCTCGAGGTCGACCACGCGCAGGTGCTGGCCCGGGCGCAACTCGACGGCCAGGCCCTGCTTGCCCGGCACGACCTGCTCGAAGATCTTCTTCATGATTTCGCTCGTCCTGGAGTGGGTGGACCGCCTGGACCGCTCACGGTGGGAGGGATCCGGGTTCCCGCTTCAGCGCCAGCCGCGCCAGTAGCGGATCATCAGCCAGCCGCCGACCAGGCCGCCCAGGTGCGCGAAGTGGGCGATGCCGGTCGCCGCGCCGCTGACGCCGAGCACGAGCTCGAGCGCGCCGTACAGCGTGACGAACACCGGCGCGCGCAGCGGGATCGGCGGGAAGATCAGCATCACCGTGCGATGCGGAAACAGCATCGCGAACGCGAGCAGCAGACCGAACAGCGCGCCCGATGCGCCCACGGTCGGATACACGGTGCCGGTGATGCCGGTGACGATCAGCTGCGTGGCGGCTGCGGACAGCGCGCAGGCGACGTAGTAGACGAGAAACGGGCGGCTGCCCCACACGCGCTCGACGTCGCTGCCGAACATGAACACGCCGAACATGTTGAACAGCAGGTGCATCAGGCTGCCGTGCAGGAACGCGTAGGTGATCGGCTGCCACGGCATGAAGTTCGGGCCGAGAGGCCACAACGCGAACGGGATCACCAGTGCCGCGCCGAGCAGGCCCTGCAACAGGAAGACGATCGCGTTCGCGAGGATCAGCGCCTGGGTGACCGGCGGTAGCGAGAACATGCGCGTCGGTGCTCCGTCTGGCGCCGCGGCTTGCACCGAGGCAGCCGACGTCGCGGGTGGGCGGGCGAAAACGCGATGGTAGACGAACGCGAACGCGTCGTCCCCGGCAGCCCCTCGAGCGACGACCCTAAGGAGCGGAGGTCTTTCTACGAATCCTGCTCGGCCTCGACCAGCAACGGATAGCCGTGCGCACGCGCGATGTTGCTGGTGTCGATCACCTTCTGCACTGCGATCTCTTTCGTGAACGTGCCGGCGACCCCGAACCCGGTGTGGTGCACGTTCATCGCAATGCGAAGCGCCTCGGGCTCGGATTTCGCGTAACGCCGCATCAGCAGGTCGACGACGAAGTCGAACGGCGTGTAGTCGTCGTTGTGCAGCACCACGCGCCAGCGCGGCGGCGGCCGAACGTGGACGGCTCGTGTGCTTCTGTCGACAGCGGTCGTGCTCATGCGGTGGCGTCCTGCGGCATGGATTGCCTGCGCCGATAGCGTGCGGCGCGGGGGCAAGCATTCCTCGGCTCGGGGACGAGCGCAATCCGCGGCGGCATGAACGGCGCTTGCAGCCGGACGCGCGGCGGCACGCAGGCCGGCGCCGACGTGGCGCCTCCCGGCGATCGCTCGCTTCTTCGACTATCCTCCCACCCATGCTCCGCGGCCTGCTGATCGCCGTCCTGCTGTCGTTCGGTCCGACGGTCTCCAACTCGTTCGCGCGTTTCGCTTACGCGCTGGTCTTGCCCGCGATGCGCAACGACCTGCAGCTGACGTATTCGCAGGCCGGCTGGCTGAACACGGCGAATGCGATCGGTTATCTGGCCGGCGCGGTGCTGACCTGGACGCTGGTGCGCCGCACCGGCAACCGGATGCTGTTCAGTGCCGGCATGGTCGTGACCGCTGCATCGCTGCTGGCGACGGGGCTGACGCACGATCTCGCGCTGCTGACGGCCGCGCGCGTGCTGGCCGGCATCGGCGGCGCGCTGGTGTTCATCTCGGGCGGCGCGCTGTCGGGCAACATCTTTCCGGGCCGGCCCGAGCTCGCAACGATGACGGTGCTGATGTATTTCGCCGGCGCCGGCATCGGACTGATGCTGAGCGCGGTCGGGATTCCGCTGATGCTGCAGGCCGGCGGCGACGCGGCGTGGCCGGCGACCTGGCAGGCCATGGGTTGGATCAGCGCGGCGATGACGGTCGGCAGCATCTGGGCCGCTTCGCGGATTGCGGAACCGCAGGCAGCGAGCGGCAGCGCGTCGTGGCGGCTGGCGCCGTTCGGCGCGCAGTTCGCCGCGTACGTTTGCTTCGGCGTCGGCTACATCGCGTACATGACGTTCGTGATCGCGCTGATGCGCGAGGGCGGCTCGAGCACCGCAGCGGTCATGGCGACCTGGTTCGTTTTCGGACTGGCGACGCTGGTGGCGCCGGCCGTGTGGACCCGCCCGTGCGCGCGCTGGCCGGGCGGTCTGCCGCTGGCAGCCGTGCTGGCGGTGATGGCGGTCGGCGCAATGCTGCCGGTGCTGTCGGTCGCGACATGGGTGATGCTGCTGTCGGCGGCGCTGTTCGGCATCACCGGGTTCAGCGCGCCGTCGGCGATCAGCGCGTTCATCCGCAAGGCGCTGCCGAAGCCGGCCTGGGGGTCGGCGATCGCGTTCTTCACGGTCGCGTTTGCGGCCAGCCAAATCGCGGGACCGGTGTTGACGGGATGGGTCGCCGACCAGGTCGGCTCGTTGCGACCGGGGTTGGCGGTGTCGGCGCTGGTGCTGCTGCTGGGGGCGGCGATTGCGCTGGCGCAGAAGGATCGGCGGCACGAGCCGGTGCCGGAAACCGCCGCCCGCATTGCGGGCGCAGTGGCGCGGCCTTCGCCCCGGCGGTAGCATCGAAGGCTCGAAAAGAGGAGACTTGCCCATGAAATTCCCCGCCGTACTCGGCGTTGCCGCCGCCCTTGCGTTTGCCGCTGCCGCGCCGCAGCCGGCCAGCGCCCAGGCCTACCCGAACAAGCCGATCCGCCTCATCGTTCC
>DATLGW010000036.1:0-6019 GCA_035540315.1 Burkholderiaceae bacterium
CGCCGCGCGTCCTCGTCCAATCCCAGCGCGGCGCAGCCGGCGGCGGCGATCTGGATCGTCGAGCGCCAATTCGGCCGGATCTTCAGCGACGCCATCGCCGAGTCCAGCGCCGCCTGCGGGTTGCCGCCGAACAGGTGCGCCAGTGCGAGCACGTCGAACCAGATGAAGTTCTGCGGATCGAAGCGGTTCAGCCCGAGCCCGTGCTCGATCGAGGCCGCCGCTCGTCCGGCATCGCCGGCGAACAGGCTCGCCATCCCGAACACCAGGTGACCGAGCGCGAAGCTCGGGTTGAGCTCGATCGCCTTTTCGGCGGCACGGCGCGACAGATCGAACTCGTCGCGATAGGCGGTGACGATCGCGAGCGCGTAGTGCGCGTACGGGCTGCGTTCGTCGCGTTGCACGGCCTGCAGTGCCGCATCGCGACCCTCGTCCAGATCCGAGGCGGTCGAGTCGCTCCAGCCGTAGGCGACCAGGCCCGCGTCGACCCGCCCGATCCACAGCAGCGCCTCGGGCATCTCGGGGTCGAGTCGTCGCGCCTGCCGAAACAGCTCGCGGGCTTTCAGGTGCGTCGGCCGCGTCACGTGGTGGAAGTACCACGAACCCTGCGCGACCAGGTCCCAGCCGTTCACCGTGCCTGCGCGCCGCCGCATTGCCCGGCTGCCTTCGTGCTTCAGCAGCTCGGGTTCGATCGCGCCGGCGACCTGCTGTGCGATCGCGTCCTGCACCGCGACGACGTCCGCGAGACCGAAGTCGTAGCGTTCGGCCCACAGGCAGCTGCCGCGGATGCCGTCAACGAGCCGGGCGGAAATCCGCACCCGCTCGCCGGCCCGTCGCACGGTGCCTTCGACCAGGTAGCGCACGCCGAGTTCGCGTGCAATCTCGGGTAAAGCGGCGGCACGCATCTTGTAGACGTGGCTGGCGTTACGCCCGATCACTTCGAACCATCGGAACCGGGTCAGCGTCGCGATCAGGTCATCGGTGACGCCGTCGGCGAAATAGTCGTCCTTTGCGTCGTCGGCGAAGTTCTCGAACGGCAGCACGGCGATCGACGGCGGCGACGCATCGCGGTCGAACGGATCCGTCATCGGCGCGACTGCGCCGATTTCGACTGCGCCGGTGCCGGCGAAGCGGTAGCCATGCCGCTGCACGGTGACGATCCAGTCGGTGCCGTCGTCGGCGCTTCCCAACAGCCTGCGCAGCGCGGCGACCTGCACCGACAGGTTGTTCTCTTCGACGATGCGTCCGGGCCAACCGAGCTCGAGCAGTCTGTCCTTCGCCACCGGCTCGCCGCCGGCTTCGAGCAAGGCCTTCAGTATCCGCAAGCCGGGTTGACCGGCCGCGACCGCGACGCCGTCGCGGATCAGGGTGCCGCGGGCGACGTCGAGCAGGAACGGTCCGAACGCGAAGCGCGATGCCATTCGGCTCTTCGGTTGCTTCAGAAAATTTAGCAGTATTTTTAACGCGGATTGCGTGATTCGCGACCCACGCCGGGGGGAAGATCGCGCTGCGAGCCGCCAGTGCGGCGCAACGAACGGAGGTGCGTCGATGAATTCCACCCCGGCTGCAGACGGCCGCTGTGTCGTCAAGGGCGCCCGCCCCTACGCGAGCGCGCAAGGAACCGTCTATTCCCCCGGAATCAGCGCCGAGACGACCGGCGCGCAATCGCTGTTCCTCGGCATCGTCCGGCTGCCGCCGGGGCAGCGGACGAAGGCGCACGTGCATTCGCGTCACGAGTCGGCGTTCCTGATGCTCGAGGGCGAGCAGGTCGAGCTGTGGACGGGAACGCACCTCGAGCAGCGCGAGATCGCCGAGCCGGGCGACTACCTGTACATCCCCGCCGGTGTGCCGCACGTGGCCGTCAACCGAAGCGGATCGCCTGCCGTGTTCGTGGGCGCGCGCAACGAGTCGACGGCGCAAGAGAGCGTCGAGCTGCGTCCCGAGTTGGACGCGGTCGTGCCTTGACGGGAGCCGATCATGACGATCATCGAAAGCCGCCTGGAGCGGATGGGACTTCGGCTGCCGCAACCGATGAAGGCGCCGTCCGGAATTCGGCTGCCGTTCGAGTGGGTGCGCATCCGCGGCAAGCGGGCCTACGTCTCGGGGCACATCGCGCTCGACGGCGATGGCAGCGTCGCAATGCCGCTCGGCAAGGTCGGCGCGGACGTGTCGGTCGAAGACGCATACCAGTCGGCGAGACGGGTCGCGCTCGCCCATCTGGCGAGCCTGCAGCGTGCGCTGGGCGACCTGGATCGCGTGACCGCCTGGCTGCGGGTGTTCGCGATGGTGAATGCCGCCGAGGGCTTCAACCAGACGCCGCGCGTGACCAACGGCTATTCGGACCTGATTCTCGAGCTCTACGGCGCCGATGCCGGCGCCCACGCCCGCACGTCGATCGGGCTCGTCGTGCCGCTGAACGCACCGGTCAACTGCGAGGCCGAGGTCGAGATCGACGGCGGCTGACGGCAGGCGGCGGAAACGAGAAGGGCGCCCGCAGGCGCCCTTTCCCGTCAGCGTGCGCCGCGGCGCGCGCCGGCGACGATCACTTCGTGACCATCATCTGCTCGCGCTTGCCGCCCTTGTACGTGAACAGCGTCAGCGCGCCGTCCTTGATGTCGCCGCGCTCGTCGAACTGGATCCGACCGGTCACGCCGTCGAAGTTGACCTTCGCGAGCTCGGGCAGGTACTTCTTCGGATCGGTCGAGTCCGCCTTCTGCATCGCGGTCGCGATCGCCATCGTCGCATCGTACGAATACGGCGCATACAGCTGCACGTCGATGCCGAACTTGTCGCGGAAGCGCTTGCGCCATGCGTTCATCGCCGCTTCCTTGTCCTTGGTCACGCCGCCGGCCTCGGCGCAGACGACCTGGCCGTCGCCGAGCGCATCGCCCGCGAGCTTGATCAGCTCGGCCGTGCAGATCCCGTCGCCGCCCATGAACTTCGCCTGGATGCCGAGCTGCTTCATCTGGCGCAGCATCGGTCCGGCGACGGCGTCCATTCCGCCGTAGAAGATCAGGTCGGGCTTCTGCCCGCGCAGCTTGGTCAGGATCGCATTGAAGTCGGTGGCCTTGTCGGTCGTGAACTCGCGGCCGACGATGTTGGCGCCGGCTTCTTTCGCCGCCTTCATGAACTCGTCGGCCACGCCCTGGCCGTACGCGGTGCGGTCGTCGATGATCGCGATGTTCTTGACCTTGAGCTCCTTGACTGCATAGCGGCCGAGCGTGCCGCCGAGCTGTCCGTCGTGCGCGACGACGCGGAAGGCGGTCTTGAAGCCCTGCTGCGTGTAGCGCGGATTGGTCGCCGACGGCGAGATCTGCGGAATGCCTGCGTCGTGATAGAGCTTCGATGCCGGAATCGTCGTGCCGGAGTTCAAATGCCCGACGACGCCGTTGACCCTCGCGTCGACCAGCTTCTGCGCGGCCGCAGTGCCCTGTTTCGGATCGGCGGCATCGTCCTCGGCAACCAGCTCCCAGCGCACCTCGCGGCCGCCGATCTTCAACTTCTTCGCGTTCAGGTCCTCGATCGCCAGCCGCGCGCCCATCTCGTTGTCCTTGCCAAGATGCGCGATCGCGCCGGTCAGCGGCGCAACGTGGCCGATCCGCACGACAGTCTGCTGCGCATAGGCACCGCCAGCCATGCCGGCCAGCGTTGCGGCGATCGCCGCCCCGAGCAGTCCTCGATGCAGTTTCATGAGACTCTCTCCTCGCAGGGAATCCGGAACCGTTGATCGATATGCGTTGCGCAGGCGATGTCCCGCGCTGCGGCGGAATCCTAGCGGGAATCGGCAGTGGCAGCAATTGCGATCGGCGCGCGCGTCCGGCTGCAGTTGACCGGCGTGCCGGCGCTTGCGATGCTGTACCGTCAGCGGGGGCCGGGAGAGGGCCGGATGAGCTCGGAGTCGATCGTGGCAGCGGTTCGGCAGCAGCTGTCGCGCCATCCGCCGTTCTCGCTGATGCGGCCCGACGAAGTCGAGCTGGCCGCCGGCAACATCCAGCTGGCTCATTTCGCACCGGGCGATACCGTCGTCGCGCCCGGCGCGGAGCCGCTGCCGGGGCTCTACATCGTGGCCGACGGCGTGGTCGAGCGCGTGCCGGCACGCGCGGGCGGGCAGTCGCCGTCGGATCTGCAGCTGGTGCCGGGGGATGCATTCCCGCTGGGGGCGCTGCTGGCCGGGCGCCCGGCGGCGCATGAATATCGAGCATTGGGCAGGGTCGTCTGCTGGCTGCTGCCGCGCAGCGTGTTCGACGATCTGCTCCGCCGCAGCGAGTCGTTCCTGGATTTCTGCAAGCGCGGCCTGGGCGTGCTGCTCGAACGCTCCCAGCAGGAGCTGCAGGCGAGTTACGCGCAGCAGACCGCGCAGCTGCGATCGCTCGATGCGCCGCTGCGCACGGTGATGAGCGCCCCCGCGGCAACGGTGCAAGCGGACACGCCGCTGCGCGACGCATTCGAGCGGATGGAGCGGGAGCGGGTCGGTTCGCTGGTCGTCACGCACCCGGGCTCCGACTCGGTCGCAGGCATCTTCACGCGCCAGGACGTCGTGGCGCGCGTGGTGCTGCCGCAGCGGCCGCTGCAGACGCCGATCGGGGAAGTGATGACCGCGCCGGTCGTCACGCTGCCGGCCAGCGCCACGGCGGCCGACGCGATGCTGCTGATGGCTGAACGCGGAATCCGGCATGTGCCGGTGACCGACAACGGCGCGGTCGCCGGTATCGTGACCGAGCGCGACCTGTTCGCGTTGCAGCGCCGCACGCTGCGCAGCATCGGCGACACGATTGCCGGCGCCCGCACCGTCGCCGCGTTGGCCACTGCCGCCGACGACATCCGCAGCTGGTCGCACAGCCTGGTTGCGCAGGGAATCGGCGCGGACTTCGCGACCCGGCTGATCAGCCGGCTCAACGATCAGCTGACGGCCCGGCTGCTCGCAATCGAGGCTGGCGCGCGCTCGCTGTCGCTGGCGCACGTGTGCTGGATGGCGCTGGGCAGCGAAGGCCGCGAGGAGCAGACGATCGCGACCGACCAGGACAACGGGCTGGTGCTCAACGACACGCTGGCGTCGCAGCGCAGCGTGTGGCTCGAGTTCGCACAGGCGGTGAATGCGGCGCTGGACCGCTGCGGCTACCCCTTGTGCCGGGGCGGAATCATGGCCGGCAATCCGCGCTGGTGCCTGACGGCGTCGGAATGGCGGGCGACGTTCGACGGCTGGATCGACCGCGGAGATCCGCAGAGTCTGCTCGATGCCAGCATCTTCTTCGATTTCCGTGCGCTGGCCGGCGACGCGTCGCTGGTGGCCACGCTGCGGGCGCACGTGGCCGAGCGCGCAGCGGGCAACCCGCGCTTCCTCAAGCAGATGAGCGACAACGCGCTGCGCAACGGGCCGCCGCCCGCATGGGGCGCGGGAATGCTCGAGCAGTGGCTGACGCAGGCGCCCGAGCTGATCGACCTGAAGATGAACGGCACGGTCCCGTTCGTCGACGGCGCTCGGCTGCTGGCGCTGGCCAACCGGGTGACCGCGACCAACACGGCGGACCGCCTTGCCGCGCTCGCTGCGGCCGGCGCAGTCGCCGCCGACGAGGCGCGGCTGTGGACCGACGCGTTCCAGTTCCTGCAGGGCCTGCGATTGCGCGCGCAGCAGCGGACATCGCGCAGCGCCGAAATGCCCCCGAACGTGGTCCGGGTCAGCGATCTGTCCGAGATCGACCAGCGGATCCTGCGCGAGGTGTTCCGGCAGGCGCGCCGGCTGCAGCAGCGGCTCGCGCTCGACTACCAGCGATGAGCTGGCTGCGAAGGCTGCTCGGCGTCGAAGCGCCGCCGGCGCGGCCCCCGCTGCGTGGCCGGCGGTGGGTCGTGATCGCCGTGCGGACGGGCGGCACGGCAGCCGAGCCCGGACTGACGCTGCTCGCCGTTGCGGTGAACGACGCGACCGTCGTCGTCTCCGACAGCATCGAGCTGACGCTGCCCGCTGCTGCCGCGACGGCGCCCGGGCAGCCGGCACCCCTCGGACAGAAGGAGGGCAGCGTCAGCT
>DATLGW010000037.1:0-2017 GCA_035540315.1 Burkholderiaceae bacterium
CTGTACCACATCGTCGAGGAGATCGAGAAGCGCGGGCTGCCGACCGAGCTGGCGCTGCTGCCGTTCGTCGAGAGTGCGATGAACCCGACCGCGCTGTCGTCGGCGAAGGCCTCCGGGCTGTGGCAGTTCATTCCGTCGACGGGCAAGCAGTACGACCTGTCCCAGGACTGGTGGGTCGACAACCGCCGCGACGTCGTGCAGTCGACGCGCGCCGCGCTCGACTACCTGCAGAAGATCCACGAGATGCACGGGAGCGACTGGTTCCTCGCGCTGGCGTCGTACAACTGGGGCGAGAACGCCGTTGCACGCGCGGTCAAGCGCAACCAGGCGCGCGGCCTGAAGGCCGATTATCTGAGCCTGAACATGCCGAACGAGACGCGGCATTACGTGCCGAAGCTGATCGCGCTCAAGCACATCGTGCTGCGCTCGAAGGAGCTCGGCGTGCAGCTGCCCGATCTGCCGAACAAGCCGTATTTCGTCACGCTCGAGAAGACCGGACCGATCGACCTGAAGCTCGCCGCCCAGTTCGCCGGCATGACGGTCGACGAGTTCGTCGCGCTGAACCCGGCGCACAATCGGCCGGTCATCGCGGCCAGCCGCAACAACCAGATCAAGCTGCCCGCCGACCGGGTCGAGGCGTTCATCGAGGCGGTCGAGCGCCACGGGATGCAGAAGAAACCGTTTGCATCGTGGCAGCCGTACACCGTGAAGCAGGGCGAGACGCTTGCCGACGTCGCGCGCCGCGGACAGATCACCGTCGACGAGCTGGTCCAGGCGAACGGGCTGCGTTCGAGCTCGCGGATCCTGCCCGGCACGCGGATCCTGGCGCCGCAGCTGTCGGTCAAGGACGAGCAGCAGGTCGAGTCTTTCGCCGGTCCGAGAGTCTACGAGCAGATCACCGTGCCGCCGCGGTATTACACGGTGCGCGCGCGCGACACCGTCGCCTCGATTGCGAAGCGCAACGGCATCTCGGTCGCGGAGCTCAAGCGCCTCAACGGCAACAAGTCGTTCACGCCGGGCACGGTGCTGATGGTGCGCCAGGCGTCGGTTCAGACGGTGCTGACGACCGAATCGGGCGCACGCCAGGTGATTCGCGCGGCGCAGCAGCCGGTCAAGGTGTCCGCGCCGCCCGGCGAGGCGCCGGCGCCGGAAAAAGCGCCGCCGACGAAGCTGCGCACCTCCAAGAGCGCAACGCCGAATCGCAGCCGTCCGGCACGTTCGCCGACGGCGCGCGCTGCGCCGCGCGAGCGCCCGGCGGCAGCGAAGCGCCGCGTTCCCGCGGCCACGCACTAGGAGTCCGTCGGAGACCTCACTCCGACAAGCTGCGAGCGACGACCAGCGGCCGTTTCGCCGCCGCTCCGCTCGGCGCTTTGCCGGCGGCGCCGGGTTCGCTGACCGGCGGCATCCGGATCCGGGCCCGATCGCTCGTCCGCCCATCCTGCAGCGCGCGCCCACTGGGCAATCGACTGCTCGGTCTCGTGACCCGTGACCAGCAGCCAGTCGAAGAACGCGTCGATCACCGGACCGCGACGCGCCGCGTGTGCGAAGTATCGCCGCTGCTTCGCCGCGAGCAGGCCGAACGGCGCCGCAAGCCGTCCGGCGATGATGTCGTCGATCACCAGGAACAGCGGCACCAGCACCACGCCCAATCCTTCGGCAGCCGCCTGCAACGCGAAATACATCTGCTCGAACGCGAGCGTCGCAGCCGGTCGCAGGTTCGATTGGCCCGCCGCCCGAAGCCAATCCGACCATCCGTAGGGCTCGGTCGCATAGCTGATCAGCGTGTGATCGGCGAGCTGCGCGGGCGATCGGATCCTGCCGGATTCGACGAAATCGGAGTGGCAGACCGCGACGATCAGCTCGGTCATGAACGGCTCGGAGATGCAGTGCGCCAGCGGCTCGTTGGCGCCGCGGATCGCGACGTCGTAGGCGTTCTCCTTGAAGTTGACCGGCGCCAGCGACGTGGTCAGGCGGATGTCGGCGTCGGGCCGCCGGCGCTGGAACGCCGACATCCGCC
>DATLGW010000038.1:0-6063 GCA_035540315.1 Burkholderiaceae bacterium
ATCGCCGATCAGACCGGTATCGGCCAGAGCCTGGGCGGATTCGTGCTGGTGGCGATCGCGACGTCGCTGCCGGAGTTCACGACGGTGTTCGCGGCCGTGCGGCTGGGCCGGTACGTGATGGCGGTCTCCGACATCTTCGGCACGAATCTGCTGAACGTCGCGCTGATCCTGCTCGTCGATCTGCTGCAGCCCGAGGGGCCGGTGCTGGCGCGCATCGGTCCCGGGGTCGTCGTGGGCGCGCTGCTGGCGGTGATGCTGACTGCGCTGTTCCTGATCGGGCTGATCGAGCGGCGCGACCGGACGGTGCTGCGCCTGGGATGGGACTCGGTCGCGGTGCTGGCGACGTACGTCGCGGGCGTCGCGCTGTTGACGCGGCTGCCCGGAGCGCTGGCCTGAGCGGCTCGCGGGGCTCTATTTCGCGCCGTTGCGATTCAGCCGCCGCCCATCGCGGGTCGCCGGTGCCGGCGCATCGGTGTCGCGCGGCGTTTCGCGCGAGCCCGAGGTCTTGCGATCGGCGCCGCCGCGCGGATCGATGCCGATTTGTTCGGCCCGCGCCGCCGCCTCGTGCCCTGCGCTGCCGGTCCGGCGCGCGGCCGCGGCTCGGACCCGCGCCAGCACGCTGCCGGACCTGTGCTTGCTGTCGCTCATCGCACGCCGCTCCTTGATCCGTTGACCTCGATCCAAACAGCAAGATGCAAGCCCGATTGGCGCTGTCGTCCCGGTCGCCGCACACGGTACGATTGCGACCGCCCCGGCTGCGTTCGCAGCAGGATTTCAGGAGACGAAACGATGGCCCTGTCGACCGAAGCGATCCACGCGCTGCAGCAGGTGACGACTGCAACGATCACGACGATCCTGCTCAAGAAAGGACTGCGCAACGTGTGGATGCGCGGCACCCGGCCGCTGCGGCCCGACCCGCCGCGACTGGTCGGGCCGGCGTTCACGCTGCGCTTCGTGCCTGCGCGCGAGGACCTGGCGACACCCGAGTCGTGGGCGTCGCCGATCTCGACGCGGGCCGCGATCGAAGCGATGCCCGAAGGCTGCATCGCCGTCGTCGACGCGATGGGGATCACCGACGCCGGGATCTTCGGCGACATCCTGTGCGCGCGGATGCGCAAGCGCGGCGTGGCCGCGCTGGTGACCGATGGCGTCGTGCGCGACGTCGCCGGCGTGCTGGGCACCGGGCTGCCGGTGTGGTGTCAGGGGGCGGCGGCGCCGCCGTCGGTCGCCGGGCTGACATTCGTGGCCTGGCAGCAGCCGATCGGCTGCGGCGGCGTCGCCGTGTTCCCCGACGACGTCGTGGTCGTCGACGCCGATGGCGCGGTGCTGATTCCGGCGGCGCTGCTCGATCACGTGCTTGCGGCCGCGCCCGAGCAGGAGCGCTTCGAGGGCTGGATCATGCGCGAGGTCGAGGCCGGCACCCCGCTTCCGGGGCTGTACCCGCCGAACGCGGAGAACCGCGCGCGCTACGAAGCCGACCGCAAGTCCGGGTCCGGGAACGGCTGACGCTTGCGCAGGATGCGCGTCCGGCGCGAGGTCCGCTTCGGTGCGGACCTCGCCGGGCTACCCGGCCACGTCGAAGATCGCCGCGACCTTCGTCGAGTTGAACACGTACGTCTCGACGACCGAGGACCAGCGGCAGCGCCGGCCCAGCGCGTCCATCGCCCCCATCAGCGCGAACCAGTTCAGCGTCTCCTGGCCGCCCGCATCGACGATGCGCTCGAGCGTGAAGTCGCGCCAGTACGCATAGTCGCCGTCGACCATCGCCCGGTACAGCGCACGATCGGTGTCCACGTCGGGCATCAGCCGCCACGTCTTGTCGACCAGGAACGCGTGCGACCAGCTCGACGACGCGAGCAGCGCGACCCGCCACGGACTGTCCTGCGCGACGCGGGCGACTGCAGCGCCCAGGTCGAAGCAGCGGCGCGGCGACGGCGACGGCGGATCGGCGGGACGGTGGTCGCCGATGTCGACGGCGAAGCCGCGCTGGCCGATCACCTTCGAACCGTAGCAGTTGATCTGGAACGGAATCACCGGGTACGGGAATCCCCGCCGCTCGTAATCCAGGTACAGCAGCGCGTTGAGGAACGCGTGCGCCAGCCCCGGATGGTGCAGCGGCCGGTACGCGTACGACACGTCGAACTCGCGCTCGAGCAAAGCGCTGACCAGCTGCAGCGCCGCGTCGCGCCGAAACCGCAGCGGATATTCGAAATCGGCCGGCTCGTTCCAGATGTTCGGCTTGCCCGGCATCATCGACGACGCCTGCGACTGCTGCCATGGCCGCACCCGCATGTCCTCGTACGCGAGCACGCAGAACGGCGGGATCACGTCGTCGCGGAAATTCTCGTACTGATCGTCGCCCCAGATCACGACGACGTCGGGCGCGAACTCATCGAGCGCCGCGCGGACCCGCAGGATGCCCTCGAGCAGCTGCTGGCGATGGCGCGCCGCCGCTGCCGTCCCCTGGTCGTCGCCCCATTCCGCGCGCATCGGCGCCGGCCATCCGGCCGGATCCTTCGCGTGCGCCGGAACGCCGGGGTCCTGCAGCCGCTTGCGCAGGATTGCGGCCATGTCCCGATCGCGGCCGGAGAACGGCGGATAGTGGGAGATGCCGATTCCGAGAACTGCGCCCATGCGGCTCGACTCCGACTCGTTCGAGTGCCCGATGCTAGGCCAGGTCGGCGAGACTACAAAGCGCGCCGGCCACCGGGAGTCGATCGAACCGGGCCGGCGCCCGACGACGGCGCCGCATCCGGTTGGGCACGCCGCGCCCGCTCGTGCAGCTCGAACAGCGCCATCCCGGCCAGCATCGCGGCGACGAACACGACCGCCTGCGGTGCGCCTGCGCCCAGCAGCACCAGCGACGGACCGGGACAGATCCCGGCGAGCCCCCACCCGATGCCGAACACGGCGCTGCCCAGCACCAGCCGGCGGTCGATGTCGCGCGCGCTCGGCAGATGCATCGCGCCGCCGAACAGCGTGACCGCGCGCCGCCGCGCGAATGCGAATGCGACCGTACCCACGCCGATGGCGCCGGCCATCACGAATGCGAGCGTCGGGTTCCACAGACCGGCCAAGTCCAGGAAACCGAGCACTGCGGCCGGATTCGCGAGCCCCGACACCAGCAGCCCGACGCCGAAGATCAGGCCGACGGCAAACGCAGAGAAAAGGTGCACGACGCGCTCCTTCAGATTCCGATCAGGTGACGAGCGACGAACACGGTCGCGAAACCCGCGCCCATGAACGCGACCGTCGCAACGAGCGAGCGCGGCGACAGCCGCGACAGCCCGCAGACGCCGTGGCCGCTGGTGCAACCTGCGGCGTAGCGCGTGCCGGCACCGACGAGCAGACCCGCCGCAACGAGCAGCGGATAGCCGGCGTCGACCCGCAGGGGCGGCAGCGGGGCAACGGCGGCCCACGCGAGCGGCGCAGCGAGCAGCCCGGCGACGAATGCGATACGCCAGCCGACGTCGCCGATGCGCGGTCGCAGCAGTCCGCCGACAATGCCGCTGATGCCGGCGATGCGGCCGTTGAGCAGCAACAGCAGCCCCGCCGCAGTGCCGATCAGCAGCCCCCCGAGCATCGCCGCGAGCGGCGCGAAAGCGTCCCAGTCGATCATCATGTCGTCATCAACCCTTTCGGCCGCAATACAGGCCGTACAGCGCTTGCAGCAGCGCGAGCGCCTTGCGATCGGCGACGCGATAGTAGATGTGCTTGCCTTCGCGCCGCGTCGCAACCAGTTGCTGCGCACGCAGCACCGCCAGCTGCTGCGACAGCGTCGGCTGGCGGATGTCGAGCCGCTGCTCGAGCTCGCCGACGCAGCGCTCGCCCTGGCTGAGCTCGCACAGCAGCATCAGACGATCCTCATTGGCCAACGCGCGCAACAGCCCGGCGGCCGCTTCGGCCGATCGGCGCATCCGGATCGGGTCCAGCACCAGGTCCTGCATTACAGTCTCCATCATCGTATGCGACATTCTATTGATAAATATTTCATCTGTCAATATAATGTATTGCAGTTCAACCGGGAGCACATGCATGAAAGCGCGAGTCGAAGGCTTTTTCGATCCGACGACCTGGACCGTGACTTACCTCGTCTACGATCGCCCCGGCGGAAACGCCGCGATCATCGATCCGGTGCTCGACTATGATCCGAAGTCGGGGCGCACGTCGACGCGGACGGTCGATCCGCTGATCGCTCGGGCGAGCGCCCAACGACTGACGGTCGACTGGATTCTCGAGACGCATGCGCACGCCGACCACCTGTCGGCCGCGCCGCTCGTGAAACGCCGCATCGGCGGCCGGATCGCGATCGGCGAGCGGATCGATGCCGTCCAGCGCACGTTCGGGACGATCTTCAATCTGGGCGCCGACTTCCGCACCGACGGCACGCAGTTCGACCACCTGTTTCGCGATCGCGACACGTTCCGGATCGGCGAGCTGACGGTGACGGCCCTGCACGTTCCGGGACACACGCCCGCGGATCTGGCGTACCTCGTCGGCGACGACGACGCGGTGTTCGTCGGCGACACGCTGTTCATGCCGGACGTGGGGACCGCGCGCGCCGACTTCCCCGGCGGCGATGCGCGGCAGCTGTACCGATCGCTGCGCGCGCTGCTGGCGCTGCCGGCCGCGACCCGCGTCTTCGTCTGTCACGACTATCCGCCGGCCGGCCGCGAAGTGCAATGGGAGACGACGGTCGCCGAGCAGCGCGCCCGAAACATCCACGTCCACGACGGCGTCAGCGAGGACCAGTTCGTCCAGATGCGCGAGCAGCGCGACCGCTCGCTGCAGATGCCGGTGCTGATCCTGCCGTCGATTCAGGTCAATATCAGGGCCGGCGAGCTGCCGCCGCCCGAGAGCAACGGCGTGTCGTACCTGAAGATCCCGGTCAACGCGTTATGAGGCCGACGTCGATGCATGACACAGATCCGTTCGCCCCCGAGCCATCGCATCGGCCGCTGCCGGCGTTCCAGACCGTGACGCCGGAGCTCGCGGTGTCGGAGCAGCTGCTGCCGCACGAGTTGGCCGCCGTCGCGCGGGCCGGCTTCCGCAGCGTGATCAACAACCGTCCCGACGGCGAAGGCGGTCCGGCGCAGCCGACCTCGGCGCAGCTCGAGGCCGCAGCGCATGCGGCCGGCCTCGTTTATGCACATCAGCCGGTCGTGCAGCCGGATCTTGCCGACGCGCAGCGGTTCGCGGCGCTGATGCGCCAGTTGCCGCCTCCGGTGCTCGCGTTCTGCCGCAGCGGCAAGCGCTCGCGGCGACTGCACGAGCTCGCGTCGCGCGGGCTCTGACACGTTCGGGACCCCGAATGCGCCGGTGGCTGCCCGGATGGGCGTTCGGCTACCAACGCCGCTGGCTCGGCGCGGATCTGCTCGCCGGCCTGGTGGTCGCGACGCTGCTGATCCCGCAGAGCCTGGCGTACGCGATGCTGGCCGGGCTGCCGCCTCACCTGGGGCTGTACGCGAGCATCGTGCCGTTGCTGGCGTACGCTGCGTTCGGTTCGAGCATGACGCTGTCGGTCGGCCCGGTGGCGGTGATTTCGCTGATGACTGCGGCCGCGCTGGCGCCGCTGGCCGCTGCCGGCTCGCCCGAGTACGTGGCGCTCGCGGCGACGCTCGCGCTGCTGACGGGCGCAATGCTTGCGGCTGCGGGGCTGCTGAGGCTGGGCTTCGTCGCCGACCTGCTGTCGCACTCGGTGGTGAGCGGCTTCATTTCCGGTTCGGCGGTGCTGATCATCGTCGGGCAGCTGCGGCCGCTGGTCGGAATCTCGGCCGCCGGAGACACCGCCGTCGAGCTGCTGCTTGCGCTGATCGCGTCGTTTCCGGACGCCAAACCGGCAACTGCGCTGCTCGGCATCGCGGCGCTGCTGCTGCTGTGGCTTGCGCGCCGGCACATGGCCCCGGCGCTGCGGCGCCTCGGCCTGGCCGAGTCGGCCGCCGATCTGCTCGCGCGACTGGCGCCGATGGCGATCGTCATCGGCGCGGCCGCCGGGGTCGCCGCGCTCGCGCTCGATGCGCGTTATGCGATTGCCGTGGTCGGACCGATTCCCCAGGGCCTGCC
>DATLGW010000039.1:0-3897 GCA_035540315.1 Burkholderiaceae bacterium
CGAGTGCGTCGCGCCGCGTCGGGCAAGTGCATCGAGGGCGTGCCGGGAATGGGCTTCGTGATCGCGCGGCGCGACGCACTCGAGCGCAGCGAGGGCAACAGCCATTCGCTCGCGCTCGACCTGCACGATCAGTGGGTCTACATGCGACGCACGACGCAGTGGCGCTACACGCCGCCGACGCACGTGGTCGCCGCTTTCGACGAGGCGCTGCGTCAGCATCAGGCGGAAGGCGGCGTCGCGGCCCGCGGAGCGCGGTACCGGCGCAACTGCGAGCAGCTGATCGCGGGAATGCGGCAGCTCGGGTTCGACGTGTTCCTGCCGCCGCCGATCCAGGCGCCGATCATCGTCACGTTCGTCGCGCCGGCTGACCCGCGCTATGCGTTCGCGCCGTTCTACGACGAAGTCAAGCGGCGCGGCTACATCCTGTATCCGGGCAAGCTGACGACGGTCGACACGTTCCGCGTCGGCTGCATCGGGCACTTCGGCGACGCCGGAATCCCCGGCGCGGTCGCGGCGATCGCCGAAGCGCTCGCGGCGCTCGGCATCACGCGGATCGGGCCGGCTGCGGCCGCCGCATGACGGCGCCGCATGCGGCGCTGATCGCGCTCGATTGGGGCTCGTCGCGGGCGCGCGCCTGGCGGCTCGATGCCGCCGGCGCAGTGCTCGACGCGCGCAGCGCCGACACCGGGGCGCTGCGCGTGCCGCGCGGCGGATTCGACGCGGCGCTCGCTGCGCTGGTGGGCGACTGGCTGCGCGTCGACGCGCCGCCCGCAATGATCGCCTGCGGGATGATCGGATCGCGCAGCGGCTGGGTCGAGGCGCCGTACCTGCGGCTGCCCGCCGGCGTCGACGAACTGGCCGCAGCGCTCGTTTCGGTGCCGACGTCGCTCGGCGTTGCGCTGGCGATCGTGCCGGGCCTGCGTTCGGACGAGCCCGACGTCGTGCGCGGCGAGGAGACGCAGGCGATCGGCTGCGGCGTCGCCGACGCGACGCTGTGTATGCCCGGCACGCACAGCAAATGGCTGCGCGTGGCCGGCGGCCGCATCGTCGCGTTCCAGACGTCGTTCACCGGCGAGCTGTTCGACCTGCTCGGGTCGCACGGCAGCCTGGCGGCGGCGTTCGGCGACGCAGCGCCGCTCGACGAACGCGCGTTCGACGAAGGCGTCGCCGATGCGGTCGAAGACGCGTCGCGCGCGCCGGCGCCGTGGCTTCACCGGCTGTTCGTGCTGCGCGCGCGCGTCGTCGGCGCCGGCGCGAGCGGCGCATCGCAGCGCGCGCGGCTTTCCGGGTGGCTGATCGGCAGCGAGTTGCTGCAGGCGCACGTGCCGCGGCAGGGCGAGGTGCTGCTGGTCGGCGATGCGCCGCTTGCGCGCTGGTACGAACGCGCGCTCGGCGGCTTGGCGGCGGCGGGCATCGCGGCGCGGTTCCGCCGGGCCCCGCCGGATTGCGCCGCGACAGGGCTGTGGCGGATCGCGCAGGCGCGCCGCGGGGATTTGGGAATGCAGGTATAGTGGGCCGCCTCCGGTTGTCCGCACTACGGACAGTCGTATCCAATCTGGTGCGCCCGCTGGGCCACGCCAACACGCATCGACGGACCGGCTCGTGGAACGAAGGCCATCGACGAAAGAAACCGAACCCGGACCGGATCGGCTCGGCGACGGCGTGCGCGCGGTCGAGCGCGCGCTGGACATCCTGTCGGCGTTTGCGCCGGGAGACGGCGGACTGCTGGTTTCCGATCTGCTCAAGCGGGTCGACCTGAGCCGGCCGACGCTGTATCGGCTGCTGCATACGCTCGAGAAGAAGGATTTCCTGGTGTCGTCGGGCGAGCCGCAGCGATTCCACCTCGGTCCGGCAGTCGCGCGGCTCGCGCATGTGTGGGGCTCGAACCTCGACCTCGCCGAAACCGCGCGGCCGGTGATGCTCGACGTGTGGTCGCACACCGCCGAAACGGTAGCGCTGTTCGTGCCGCGCGGGCAGATGCGGCTGTGCATCGCCGAGATGCCGAGTCCGCAGCCGCTGAGCTTTCGCCGCGGAATCGGCTACAGCGAGCGGCTGGTTCGCGGCGCCAGCGGCCGCGCGATCCTCGCGTTCACGCCGCTGGCCGAAGGTCAACTCGAAGCGTACGCGGCCGGCGCGTCGGTCGATCTGGACTGGACCCGAGCGGAGATCGCGCGGACGCGCAAGCGCGGCTACGCAATGGGCCACAACGAACTGATCCAGGGCGCGTACGCGGTCGCGGCGCCGTTCTTCGACGCCAACGGCGGCGTCGCCGGCTCGCTCGGCGTATTCGGGCCCGACGTGCGCCTGACCGAGGCGCGGGTGCACGAGTTCGGCCGCTATCTGGTGCAGTCGGCGAACCGGCTGTCCACTGCGCTGGGCAAGGCGGCGGCCTGAGCGGTTGAGTCGGTCGCCGCAAGTCCGTACAATGGACACGAAGCTCACGTAATGGACACGGTATGGCGAACGAGATGATGAGGACGCTGGTGCGCAGCGGCCCCGGAACCCCGATGGGCAACCTGCTGCGCCGCTACTGGGTGCCCGTGCTGCTGTCCAGCGAGATCGCGGAGCCCGACGGCCCGCAGGTGCGGGTGCAGATCCTGGGCGAGAAGCTGCTCGCGTTTCGCGACACCGAGGGGCGCGCCGGGCTGATCAGCGAGTTCTGCTCGCACCGCGGCGTGTCGCTGTACTTCGGCCGCAACGAGCAGAACGGGATCCGGTGCGCGTACCACGGCCTGAAGTTCGACATCCACGGCCGCTGCGTCGACGTGCCGCAGGCGCCTCAGGTGTGCGAGCGGATGTCGATCGCCGGCTACCCGTGCATCGAACGCGCCGGCATCGTCTGGGCCTACCTGGGGCCGAAGGACAGGCAGCCCGAGCCGCCAGGCGTCGAGTGGGCGAACCTGCCCGACTCGCACGTGTTCGTGTCCAAGCGCTGGCAGCAGTGCAACTACCTGCAGGCGATGGAAGGCGGCATCGACACCAGCCACGTGTCGTTCGTGCACAAGTTCGAGGTCGACGGCGATCCGTTCCATCAGGGAACCAAGGCGAACGAATACATCAAGAAAGACGGCAACGTGACGTTCGAGGTCGAACGCCACGACGGCGGCCTGACGCTGTTCGGGCGGCGCATGGGCGAGCCCGACTCGTATTACTGGCGCGTCACGCAATGGATCTTCCCCTGGTACAGCCTGATTCCGCCGTTCGGCGATCACGCGCTCGGCGGCCACGTGTGGGTGCCGATCGACGATCACAACTGCTGGGCGTGGAGCATCAATTTCCATGCCGACAAGCCGCTGTCGGCCGAGGAGCGCCGGCACCTGTCGGCCGGCAAGGGCGTGCACTGCGAGTACGAGCCCGGCACGAACGTGCCGGGCGGAACGTTCCGGCCCAAGGCGAACAAGGACAACGACTACCTGATCGACCGCGTCGCGCAGAAGGAGCGGCGCAGCTACAGCGGCGTGTTCGGCTTCGCAGCGCAGGACGCGTCGCTTCAGGAGAGCATGGGTCCGATCCAGGACCATGACGCCGAGCGACTGCTGCCGTCGGATCGCGCGATCGTGATGGCGCGCCGGATGCTGTGGGAAGCCGCCCAGGGAGTCGCCGATGGAATCGATCCGCCGGCGCTGACGTCGCGCTCGCAGCGCGTGCGCGCGGCCAGCGTGCTGTTGCCGCGCGACCAGCCGCCGCAGCAGTGGTCGAAGACGCACCTGGTGTACGGCGAGAACCAGCCGGTGTACTCGATATGACCGGGCGGCTCGCGGGCAAGGTCGCGCTCGTCACCGGCGGCGGCGGCGGCATCGGTGCCGCGACCGCCGCGTTGTTCTGCCGCGAAGGCGCGTCGGTGATGCTGGTCGACCTGGATGCGGCCGCGCTCGAGCGCATCGCGCAGGCGATCCG
>DATLGW010000040.1:0-8740 GCA_035540315.1 Burkholderiaceae bacterium
GCTGCGCCGCGGCGCTGCGCCGGCTGGGGCTGACGCAGCCCAGCCTCGCGGTGTTCGGCATCAATCCGCACGCCGGCGAGGACGGTCTGTTCGGCGACGACGACGAGCGGATCACGAAGCCGGCGGTCGAAGCGCTGCGGCGCGGCGGAATCGACGCGCACGGACCCGCCGGCGCCGACGTGCTGCTCGCGCAGCGCCGCCACGACGCATACCTCGCGATGTACCACGACCAGGGCCACGTGCCGATCAAGCTCGTCAGCCCGCACCGCGCGAGCGCCGTGGCCGTGGGCACGCCGGTGCTGTTCTCGAGCGTCGGACACGGGTGCGCGTTCGACATCGCAGGCAAGGGCGTCGCCGATCCGACGGCGGTGATCGAGACCGCGGCACTGCTGGCCGGCGGGCCGCGCAGCGCCTGAGCGAATCTCTGCAATGACGTTCACCGCGACAGTCGTCGGCACCGGGTTCAGCTTCGCATGCGAGCCCGGCGTCACGATCCTCGATGCGGCCGATGCCGCCGGGCTGGAGCTGCCGTATTCGTGCCGCAAGGGCGTGTGCGGCAACTGCAAGGGCGAGGTCGTGTCCGGCCGCATCGACTCGCTGCCGGGCGGCGATGCGCTGTCGGCGGCCGAGGCCGAGCGGGGCTGCGCGCTGTTCTGCCGTGCCGTCCCGTGCAGCGACGTCGAGATCCGCACGCCCCAGATCCGCCGCAAGGATCCGAATGCGCGCAAGACCGTCGATGCGAAAGTGCACCGCGTCGCCCGCGCGGCCGACGACGTGTCGATCATCGCCTTGCGCTTTCCCGCGGGCACGCGGGTGAAGTTCCGTGCCGGCCAGTACCTCGAGGTGCTGCTCGAGGACGGCCACCGGCGCGCGTTCTCGATGGCGAACCCGCCGCACCAGAACGACGGCGCGGAGCTGCACGTGCGCCACGTCGCCGGGGGCTTGTTCACCGAGCGCGTGTTGCCTTCGCTGCAAGCGGGGGACCGCTTGCGGGTCGAGCTGCCGTTCGGCAACTTCCATCTGAACGACGAACGCGACGATCCGGCGATCCTGGTCGCGAGCGGCACCGGGTTCGCGCCGATGAAGTCGATCCTCGAGGCGGCGTTCCGAGCCAAATCGCAGCGCCGATTCGTGCTGTATTGGGGCGCGCGCCGCCGCAAGGACCTGTACCTCGCCGAGCTGCCGCTGAAATGGCAGTCGCAGCACCCGAACTTCTCGTTCGTGCCGGTGCTGTCGGAGCCGGCGCCTCAGGACCAATGGACCGGCCGTATCGGGCTGGTCCACCGGATCGTGATGGAGGACTATCCGATGTTGCAGCAGCACGAGATCTACGCCTGCGGCGTGCCGGCCATGGTCAACGCCGCGCGCCGGGATTTCTGCGAAGCCTGCGGGCTCGCGCCCGATGCGTTCCACTGCGACGCGTTCGCATCGCCGTCGGGCGTCTGATAGTCTTGCGGCTCGCTCGCGGCGCGCAGCCGCGTGCCGGCGCGGCGCGCCAGCAACCCCAGAATTCTTCACAGACGGACAAGGAGACCTCCATGCGCAGAACCGTTCTCGGAATTGCCGCCGCCGCCGCGGCGCTCGCAGTCTTGTCGCCGCCCGCGCTCGCGCAGGCCGAAGACAACTGGCCGACCAAGCCGGTGCGGATCGTCGTCGGCTTCCCGCCGGGCGGCGCAAACGACATCCTGGCGCGACTGCTGGCCACGAAGCTGCAGGAGCGCTTCAACCAGACGTTCATCGTCGAGAACAAGCCCGGTGCGAACGCGATCATCTCGGCGGAATTCGCGGCGCGGCAGCCGGCCGACGGGCACACGCTGCTGGTGGCGGCCAGCGGTGCGATGGTCATCAATCCGGCGCTGTACGCGACGCTGCCGTACGATCCGGTCAAGGACTTCCGCACGGTCGCGCTGCTGGCGACGTTCCCGCTGATCGTCACCACGCATCCGGACGTGCCGGCGAAGAACATCCGCGAGCTGGTCCAGTGGGTCAACTCGCAGCCGGTGCCGGTCAACTACGGTTCGGGGTCGTCGACGTTCCAGCTCGCCACCGAGCTGCTCGCGCGCGAGACCGGAATGAAGGTCAATCACGTGCCGTACAAGGGATCGGCGGCGACCGCGACCGCGGTAATGGCGAACGAGGTCAAGTTCACCGTGATCGACAGCCCGCCGGTGGCCGCGCAGATCAAGGCCGGCCGACTGAACGCGCTGGCGGTGACGACGCCGAAGCGCTCGAGCTCGTTTCCCGAGCTGCCGACCGTCGCCGAGTCCGGCGTGCCGGGCTTCGACGCGACGATCTGGACCAGCCTGGTCGCGCCGCGCGGCACGCCCGATTCGGTCGTGCGCCGGCTGCAGGCGTCGATCGACGAGTTCTTCAAGCAGCCCGACGTGCAGCAGCGTTACGCGACGCTGGGGCTCGAGACCGGATCGACCGACACGGCGGCGCTGGACAAGCGGATCGCCGAGGAGACCGCGCGCTGGACCAAGCTCGCGCGCGAGGCGAACATCAAGGCGAACTGACGACGACCGACGCAGCGAGGCTTCACGCGTGACCCTGCAGCCGACCCAGGCGGCCGGCACCGGCGACGTCTACGGACGCCTCGTCGATGCCGACCGCGGCCTCATCAGCCGCGAGATCTTCTCGAGCCCGCAGCTGTTCCAGCAGGAGCTCGAGCGGCTGTTCACGCGCGCGTGGCTGTTCGTCGGCCACGCGTCGCAGATACCGAACCCGGGGGATTTCTTCGTGTCGCGGATGGGCGCCGAATCGGTGATCCTGACCCGCGATCGCGCATCGAAGATCCACGTGTTCCTGAACACGTGCCGGCATCGCGGCATGAAGGTTTGCCTGTACGACGAAGGCAACGCGCCCGCGTTCGTGTGCCCGTACCACGCGTGGAGCTATTCGCTCGACGGCCGGCTGACCGGCGTGCCGCAGTACAAGGAACTGTATGAAGGACGGCTCGACAAGGACCGGTGGTCGTTGATCGAAGTCGCGCAGATGGTCGACTACAAGGGAACGATCTGGGCGACCTGGGATCCGCAGGCGCCGCCGTTCGAGCAGTATCTGGGCGCAGCGAAGGAGCACCTGGACCTGGCGCTCGATTCGCGCGACGGCCGCCCCGGCGGCTCCGAGGTGTTCGGCGGCATCCAGAAGTGGATCATCCCGTGCAACTGGAAGCTGCCGGCCGAGAATTTCCTCGGCGACACCTATCACAACATCAGCCATCGCTCGGTCGATACGGTCGGAATCGGTCCGAGCGCCGCGGCCGGAATCAAGGGCCGGCGCGACGACGAGCTCAAGGGCGCGCAGCACGTGTGGGTGAACTTCGCCGGCGGCCACGGCGTGCACAGCGCGATCCAGCCGCCGGGGATGCCGTACGTCGATGCGTTCCAGGATCATCCGGTGGTCGAGGAGTATTTCCGGCACTGCTATTACGAGCGGCAGCGGCGTCTGGGCGACCGGGCGCGGCTGCTGCCCTTCGTCGGCACGATCTTTCCGAACGCGTCGTACCACGGCCGCCAGCCGCGCGCGATCTGCGTGTGGCATCCGCACGGCCCGGAATCGACCGAGGTCTGGCGCTTCTTCCTGGTAGACCGCGACGCGCCGCCCGAGGTCAAGGAGCTGCTGCGCCGCTATTACATGCGCTATTCCGGTCCGGCCGGCATGACCGAGCAGGACGACATGGAGAACTGGAACTACGCGACCGCCGGCGCGCGCGGCGCGATTGCGCGCCGCTATCCGTTCAACTACCAGCAGTCGCTCGGCGCGTCGCGACGCGACGACCCGGTTCCGGGCAACGTCAGCACGCAGGTCAGCGAGGAGAATCCGCGCGTCTTCTACCGGCAGTGGGCGCAGTACCTGCGCGGCGCGGAATGGCCGGCGCTGATGCGGGCGCCCTGATGCCGGCGGCGATCGTCAGCGGCGGCACCTACGGCATCGGCCGGGCGATCACGCTGTCGCTCGCGCGCCGCGGCTGGGACGTCGTCGCGTTCGGGCTGGAGTCGCGCCAGCCCGCGAGCACAGCCGAGCACGGCGGCGAGGCCACGCGCGCCGAGCTGCAAGCGCTCGGGCTGACTGCGCAGGTGCTGGAGGCGGACGTCTCGGTCGCGGCCGACGTCGAGCGCATCGTGCAGGTCGCGCTGCGCGCGCACGGCCGCATCGACGCGCTGGTCAACAATGCCGCGATCGGCCCGCTCGGCACCGTCGTCGACACCGACGAAGCGCTGTGGGACCGCGTGATCGACGTGAACCTCAAGGGCGTGTTCCTGTGCTGCAGGGCCGTGCTGCCGCAGATGATCCGGCAGGGCGGCGGCGCGATCGTCAACATCGGCTCCGGCGCAGGCTGGGGCAAGCCGAACATGGCCGCGTACAGCGCGAGCAAGGGCGGGCTGTTCGCGCTGTCGGCCGCGATGGCTTACGACCACCTGCACGACCGCGTCCGGGTGAACACCGTCGTTCCCGGCGGCGGCGGAATCGTCAGCGGCATGAGCGTCGGGCGCGCCGGCGGCGACGTCGATGCAGTCCATTCGCGTGCCGTTGCCGGTACCGCAGCCGGGCGTCCCGCAACCGGCGAGGACGTCGCGAGCGCGGTGGCTTTCCTGCTGTCGGACGAGGCGGCGGCGATCTCGGGCACCGTGATCGACGTCGGCTGCTTCGCGAACCAGGGCGGTCCGGCGCCGGTACGACCGGTGCGCTGACCGCGCGACCCTGGCCGTTCGAACCACCGCAACCCAACGTCACCGCATGTCGCAATCATCGATCGACGCCGCCGCTGCGCCGGCCACCGCGAAACGCCGCGGCCTGGCATTTCTCGAGCTCAAGCACGAGCTCGAGGAGTTCCTGTATCACGAAGCGGACCTGATCGACCAGCGGCGCTTCCGCGAGTGGCTCGATCTGCTCGCCGAGGACCTGGTCTACTTCATGCCGATGCGGCGCAACGTGAAGGCCGGCGAGCATGCGCAGCGCGAGAACACCCGCTTCGAGCACGACATCAGCTGGTTCAACGAGGACAAGTGGACGCTGTCGCGGCGGGTCGAGCAGATCCTGACCGGCTGCCACTGGGCCGAGGAGCCGCTGTCGCGCGTGTGCCATCTGGTGGCGAGCGTGCAGCTGCTCGATGCGCGGCCGTCGTTCGAGCAGCCGCGCGAGGCCGACGTGCGCAGCCGCTTCATCGTCTATCAGAACCGCGTCGAGCACGAAACGGCGCTGTTCGCCGGCAAGCGCACCGATCTGCTGCGCCGCGACGGCGAGCGCTGGCTGCTCGCTCGCCGTGAGATCATCCTGGACCAGAGCGTGCTGCTCGCGAAGAACCTGACGACGTTCTTCTGAGCGCCCGCGCCCGAACCGACCGCTCAAGACCGACGATGACAGACATTCGCGCGAATGCCCTTCCGGCGATTCCGGTCGCCGCTACCGACGTTCCGGACGGCGGCACGTTCGTCGGCCGCGCTTGGCGGCCCGATCTCGCCGGTCCGGCGGTCGTCGCGCTGCGCGACGGCGCGCTCGTCGACGTCACCGCGGCGTTTCCGACGGTGAGCCTGCTCGCCGCCGCGGACGATCCGGCGCGGCAGCTGCAGCGTGCGCGCGGCGAGACGATCGGCTCGCTCGAGCAGGTGCTGGCGAACACGCCGCCCGAATCGCGCGATACGGCACGTCCGTGGCTGCTGGCGCCGGTCGACCTGCAGGCGATCAAGGCCGCCGGCGTCACGTTCGCGGTGTCGATGCTCGAGCGCGTGATCGAGGAGCGCGCCCGCGGCAATCCCGAGTCGGCCGCGGAGATCCGCGCCGAGGTGCGCCGCCTGGTCGGCGACGACCTGGCACGGCTGAAACCGGGTTCGGACGCAGCGAATGCGCTGAAGGAGCTGCTGATCCGGCAGGGCGCATGGAGCCAGTACCTGGAAGTCGGCATCGGACCGGATGCCGAGATCTTCACGAAAGCGCAGCCGATGTCGGCGGTGGGCACCGGGGTCGATGCGGGGCTGCATCCGCGCTCGACCTGGAACAACCCCGAACCCGAGGTCGTGCTGGCGGTCGCGCCGTCGGGACGGATCGTCGGCGCCACGCTCGGCAACGACGTGAACCTGCGCGATTTCGAGGGGCGCTCGGCGCTGCTGCTGGGCAAGGCGAAGGACAACAACGCATCCTGCGCGATCGGGCCGATGCTGCGGCTGTTCGACGACAGCTTCACGCTCGACGACGTGCGCGCGATGACGGTGACGGTCGCGGTCGACGGCCCCGACGGGTTCCGCCTCGACGGCGAATCGTCGATTGCCCGCATCAGCCGCGATCCGCAGGATCTGGTCGACCAGCTGCTGGGCGCCGATCATCAATATCCGGACGGCGCGGTGCTGTTCCTGGGAACGATGTTCGCGCCGATCCAGGACCGCGATGCCCCAGGCAAGGGCTTCACGCACAAGCTCGGCGACCTGGTCAGCGTGTCGGCGCCGCAGCTGGGCCGGCTGGTCAACCGGATGCGGCTGACCCACGACTGCGAGCCCTGGACGTTCGGTGCCGGCGCGCTGTTGCGCCACCTCGCGCGCCGCGGCGTGCTGTAGCGACCGGCACCGCTGCGCATCGGTGCGCCGATCGCTCGAGCCGCGCCTGCGGCGATGCCGACGCGGGCGGCCGCGATGCTGAGGCCGGCGGCGCGCGCGGCGCTGTGGATGGGCGGCGCGCTGCTGTCGTTCTCGGCGATGGCGATCGGCGGCCGCGAGCTGTCGACCGAGCTGAACACGTTCCAGATCCTGTTCTTCCGCAGCGCGGTGGGGCTGCTGATCGTCGGCGCGCTGCTTGCGCGCTTCGGCGCGCGCCATGCGCGCAGCTCGCAGCTGCGCCTGCACGTGCTGCGCAATACCGCGCACTTCGTCGGCCAGTTCGGCTGGTTCTACGGCATTGCGCTGCTGCCGCTGGCGCAGGTGTTCGCGATCGAGTTTACGATCCCGATCTGGACGCTGCTGCTTGCGGCGGTGTTCCTCGGCGAGCGGCTGACGCGCGCCCGGGTGGCCGCGGTCGCGTTCGGCTTCGTCGGAATGCTGGTGATCCTGCGCCCGGGCGTCGTGCCGCTCGACGCCGCATCGCTGGTCGTGCTGATCAGCGCGCTCGGCTACGGCGTGTCGTACGTCGCGACCAAGCGGCTGACCGCGACTGACTCGCCGCTGACGGTGATCTTCTACATGACGCTGATCCAGCTGCCGCTGGCGCTGGTGCCGTCGCTGCCCGGCTGGAGCTGGCCGTCGGCGCCGCTGTGGCCGTGGATCGCGGTCGTCGGCGTGACCGCGTTGTCCGCGCATTTCTGCATCGCGCGCGCGCTGCGGCTGGCCGACGCGATGGTCGTGGTGCCGATGGACTTCCTGCGGCTGCCGCTGATCGCGGTGATCGGCTACCTGATGTACCTGGAGCCGCTCGACCCGTGGGTGATGGTCGGCGCGGCGATCATGGTCGCCGGTCAGCTGCTGAACTTGCGCGCGGAGCGGCGCTGACGGGTCGGCCCGGCCGCCGCCGCGACGCCGCTTCGGACGCCGTCCGGTCGGCGGTTCAGCGCCGCCAGAACGTCGGCGTCAGCAGCACCAGCACGCTGAACATCTCGAGCCGTCCGAGCAGCATCGCGATCGAGCACACCCACAGCTGGAACGCGTCGAGCGATCCGTAGTTCGACGCGGGGCCGACCTGCCCCAGCCCGGGGCCCAGATTGTTGACGCAGGCGACCGCCGCGGTGAACGCGGTCACTGGGTCGAGCCCGGAAAGCAACAACAGCATCGTCGCGACGATGACGGTGACACCGTACATCAGCATGAACGCGAGCACCGCGAACACGACCTTGTTCTCGACCACGCCCTGGTCGAGCCGCAGCGGAAGCACCGCGTGCGGATGCTGGATCTTCGTGAGCTCGCGGATCGCCTGCTTGGCCAGGATGATCGCGCGGATCATCTTGATGCCGGCGCCGGTCGAGCCGGCCGACGCGGCGAAGCACGACAGCAGGATCATCATCACCGGCACGAAGATCGGCCAGCGGCCGTAGTCGGTCGACGAGTACCCCGTCGTCGACGCGATCGACACCACGTTGAACAACGCGTGCCGCCATCCGTCGTAGCGCGCGTCGTAGACGTCGTTCAGGTCGAGCACCGCCGCGGCGACCACGCAGCCGCCCAGCAGCACCAGCAGCGTCATCCGGCTCTCGAGGCTCGAGAAGATCGGGCGCGCCGACCGGTGCCGGAACGCGACGAAATACAGCGCGAAGTTGCAGCTCGCGACCAGCATGAACAGCACGCAGATGCCCTCGAGCAGCGGCGAGTCGAAGTGGCCGAAGCTGGCGTCGTAGCTGGAGAAGCCGCCGAGGCTGACGGTCGAGAACATGTGCATCGCCGCATCGAGCCAGCTCATGCCGCCGGCGCGATACGCGAGCAGGCATGCGACCGACAGGCCGACGTAGATGCCCCACAGCCCCTTGGCCGTCTCGGCGATCCTCGGCGTCAGCTTCGTGTCCTTCAGCGGCCCGGCGCTCTCGGCCTTGAACAGCTGCATTCCGCCGCTGCCGATCAGCGGCAGGATCGCGACCGCCAGGATCAGGATGCCCAGCCCGCCATACCACTGCAGCAGGCAGCGCCAGAAGTTGATCGACGGCGGCAACCGGTCGAGCTCGCTCAGCACGCTGGCGCCGGTCGTCGTCACGCCCGACATCGCCTCGAAATACGCGGCCGAGAAAGACAGCGCACCCCCTGCGGCCGAGTAGTGCAGCATCAGCGGC
>DATLGW010000041.1:0-9445 GCA_035540315.1 Burkholderiaceae bacterium
GCAGCGGACGGCACAGCGACTGGTTCGACGGAAGCCGCAGCGGGCGGCGCAGCAATCGGATCGAGTCGAGCCGCAGCCGGCGGCGCAGCGGTCGCCACGGCAGGTTCCGCGCCCGGCGGCTGCGGCACGCCGTCGATGACCGCGGCAGGCCGCACATCGTGCGCCAAGCTCGCGCTGCCGCCGGCCGGGCTCGTCACCGGATCGCCCGCGATGCCGTGCACCGCCGGCGTCGCGAGCGCCGGCATCGGCTCGGCCTGCGGCAACGGCGGCACCGGCAGGATCGGGCCCTGCAGTCGTGCCGGCGCCGGTGCGACGAGCAACGCGTCCCGGCCCGAGAAATGGTGCATCCCGTAAACGGTCAACCCCCCGAGCGACAGCAGCACCGCGGTCAACGAAACCTGAAAGCGCCAGGTCTCGCGCCAGAACGACGGCGGTGCAGCGGGCATCGTATGGCGCGCGATTCGCGTCGCCTCGCGCGGCTGTCGCGGTGCGCGGCGCCGCTCGACGGTCATTTCCTCCGGCGGATTCGGCTCCGGGATCCAGCGCAGCGTCGGCTCGGCTTTCGCAGTCGTTTTCTGCAACGACTGCGACGACGGCGCAGGCGTGCCCGCAGCCGCCGCGATCACGACATCGGTGGCGAACGCCGCGGCGCAGTCGAAGCAATGCGACGCGTCGCGCACGCACAGCGCCCTGCAGTTGCGGCACGGCTTCATGTCCAGCGGCGACGCACACCCGCCGCACGTGCGTGCGCCCGTCGTGTTGTCGCGCCCGCAGAAGAGGCATCGCAACGCTGCCATCGTGCCCCCCGTGCCTGTCCCCGAAAAGCTTCGCTGCGAAGTATAGCGCTTGCGCGCTTCGCCAAGATCCGCGTTAGGTGCACAATCGGGTTCGACGCGGTTGGCAGATCGGGAACACGCAAGACCTTGGGGACGGAAGCTTTCGCACTCGGTCGTGGTGTTCCGCCCGCGATCGCCTGCCGGCATGCGCAACAGCGCGGCATCCGCATCACGGGCGCGCCCATGCCGGCGCGATCCGCGGACGCGGCGCGCTGAGCTTGCGGTGGCCGGCGGTTCCGAGACCAGCCGACTGAAGCACCTGTACGACCAGGTGCGTTCGGCGTTCTTCATCGCGCCGGATCTCGACGAGCTGTTCGCGCTCGGCGACAGCCGATCGGCGCGTTTCGAACCGGCCGCTGCGGCATGCTGGTCCCGGTTCCGCAGCCGCATCGTCGGCCTGATCGCCGCACTCGAAGTCCCGTACGAGCTTGCGCATGCGGGCGTGATGGACCGGCTGTATCAGCAATTCGCCGATCCGGCGATGGCAGCGCCGGCGCTGTTCGCGGACGATCCGACCACCGAAGCGGGCGCGGCCCGCCTGGAGCGCGCGCGGCGCGACGCAAGGCACAAGGTCGAGGAGTTCAGGTCGGCGACGATCGGCAGGAATCACATCGTCGAGTCGATCGGCGTGTTCCTGATGCGAGCAACCGCCGAGGCGCCGTTCGCCGCGTCGGCACGGCAACTGCTGCTGCAGGGGACCGTGCTGTGCTGGGCCGCGTACGAAGGGCTTGCCAGCGATTGCGCAGTGCATGCGCTCGACGGCCGGCCGCTGCCGGACCCCGATGCAATCGCTGCCGCGTATGCCGCGCTCGCCCCGGATCGCGCGCTGCTGCGCCAGGCGCTGGAGGCGGCGGACCTGCGGCTGCTGTTTGCGCGCCAGCGGACGATCTGCCGGGGCGCGACGATCGATGCCGAATACGCGGCGAGCGCGCAGCTGAGCGCCGACGCGATCGGCACGCCGCTGCGCGTGCCGCCCGCCGAGCTGCAAGCGCATCTGCGCAGCGTGATTGCGGCCGCAATCGAGATCGTGGACGCGGTCGATCGGCATGCGCGCTCGCAGCCGCCGACGGTCCTGTCCTGATGCTCGCCCGGGCGCCTGAACCGCAGCTGGAGTTCAGCTGCCGGCGCGTGCCGTCAGCCGCTCGATCCCGCCGAGGTACGGCCGCAGCGCCGCCGGAACCGCAACGCTGCCGTCGGCCTGCTGGAAGTTCTCGAGCACCGCGACCAGCGTGCGCCCGACCGCGAGCCCGGAACCGTTCAGCGTGTGCACCGGTTCGGTCTTTCCTTGCGCATTGCGGTAGCGCGCCTGCATCCGGCGCGCCTGGAACGCCTCGCAGTTCGAGCACGACGAGATCTCGCGGTAGGCGTTCTGTGCCGGCAACCAGACCTCCAGGTCGTAGGTCTTCGCGGCGCCGAACCCCATGTCGCCGGTGCACAGCAGCATCACCCGGTACGGCAGCTCGAGCCGGCGCAGGATGTTCTCGGCGTGGCCGACCATCTGCTCGAGCGCGTCGTACGACGCGTCCGGGCGGGCGATCTGCACCATCTCGACCTTGTCGAACTGATGCTGACGGATCATCCCGCGGGTGTCCTTGCCGTGAGCGCCGGCCTCCGAACGGAAGCACGGCGTGTGCGCCGTCAGCCTGATCGGCAGCGACTCGGCCGCGACGATCCGGTCGCGCACGAAGTTCGTCAGCGATACCTCGGAGGTCGGAATCAGGTACAGCGGCTCGCCTTCGCCGTGCTGGCCGCCCTTCTTGACGGCGAACAGGTCCTGCTCGAACTTCGGCAGCTGTCCGGTCCCGACCAGCGTCGACGCATTGACGATGTACGGGGTGTAGCACTCGGTGTAACCGTGCTCCTCGGTCTGCACGTCGAGCATCAGCTGCGCGAGCGCGCGATGCAGCCGGGCGATCGGCCCGCGCATCGCAGTGAACCGCGCGCCCGACAGCGCCGCCGCGGTCTCGAAATCCAGCCCGAGCGGCGCGCCGACGTCGACGTGGTCCTTCGGCGCGAAATCGAAGCGGCGGGGCTCGCCCCAGCGGCGCACCTCGACGTTGTCGTCGGCACCGGCGCCCTGCGGCACCGATTCGTGCGGCAGGTTCGGCAACGTCAGCAACCAGTCGTTCAGGCGACGCTGCACGTCCTGGTTGCGCTGCGCGATCTGCTCGAGCTCGCTGGCAATGCCCGCGACTTCGGCCATCGGCGACGACACGTCCTCGCCGCGGCTCTTCGCGAGCCCGATCTGCTTGGACAGCGCGTTGCGGCGCGACTGCAGCTCCTCGGTTCGCACCTGCATCGTCTTGCGCTCGGCTTCGAGCGCACGCCACGCCTCGGCGTCGAGCGTGAATCCGCGTGCGGCGAGCCTTGCGGCAACCGTCTCGAGGTCCTTCCTGAGCAGCTGGATGTCGAGCATCCGGGCATTGTACCGGCGCGTTCCCCACCCTCGCCTGCCGCCTCACGCCGACCCGTCGGCGGCGCGCCCGTGGCGCCGTAGGCCACGAAGCCGGCACGCCCGCATACAGCCCCGCCGCCGCGATCAGCGCCGTCACAAACACCGGCTCAACGGCTCAGCCTTCGCGCGCCTTCGCGTCGAGATTGCGCAGCCATGCGAGCTTCTCGCCGATTCGCGCTTCCAGTCCGCGGTCGGTCGGCCGGTACCAGTCGGGCTCGTCGAGGCCGTCGGGCATGTAGCGCTCGCCGGCGGCATATGCGTCCGGCTCGTCCTGCGCATATCGGTAGGCGCGCCCGTGGCCCAGCTGCTTCATCAGCCGCGTCGGCGCATTGCGCAGATGCAGCGGCACGCCTCGCGACTGATCGCCGGCGACGAACTCGCGCGCGCGGTTGTACGCGACGTAGACGGCGTTCGACTTCGCCGCGCACGCGAGATAGACGACCGCCTGCGCGAGCGCGAGCTCGCCTTCGGGCGACCCGAGCCGCTCGTAGACGTCGGCCGCGTCGAGCGCCAGCCGCAGCGCCCGCGGGTCGGCGAGGCCGATATCTTCGACCGCCATCCGGATGATCCGGCGCGCGAGGTAGCGCGGGTCCGCGCCGCCGTCGAGCATCCGGACCAGCCAGTACAGCGATGCGTTCGGATGCGAGCCCCGGACGCTCTTGTGCAGCGCCGAGATCTGGTCGTAGAACGCGTCGCCGCCCTTGTCGAACATCCGCAGGCGTTCGCCCAGCACGCGCACCACCTGATCGGCATCGACCCGCAGTGCGGCCGCGTCGAACGCCCCGGCCGCAGTCGCAACCAGTTCGAGCGCATTCAGCAACCGGCGCCCGTCGCCGTCGGCCGCCTCGACCAGCATCTGCACCGCCGCGTCGTCGAGCTGCATCCCGTTCAGGTGTTCGCGGCATGCGCGCTCGAGCAGCGCCCGCAGGTCGGCGGCCTCGAGGCGCCTGAGCACGTAGACGACCGCACGCGACAGCAGCGCGCCGTTGACCTCGAACGACGGATTCTCGGTGGTCGCGCCGATGAACGTCAGCAGTCCCGACTCGACGTGCGGCAGGAACGCGTCCTGCTGCGCCTTGTTGAATCGATGGACCTCGTCGACGAACACGATCGTGCCGCGGCCGTTCGCGTCGCGCTCGTGGCGCGCCTGCTCGACCGCGTCGCGGATGTCCTTGACGCCGGCGAGCACCGCGGAGATCGCGATGAAACGGCAATCGAACTCGCGGGCGAGCAGCCGCGCGATCGTCGTCTTTCCGACCCCCGGCGGCCCCCACAGGATCATCGAATGCGGCCGTCCCGCGGCAACTGCGGCCGCAATCGGCTTGCCCGGCGCGAGCAGATGATCCTGCCCGACGATTTCGGCCAGCGACGCCGGCCGCATCCGCTCGGCCAGCGGAACGTTCGGCGCCGCGACCTCGCCGATCCGCGACTGCCGGGCCTCGGTCACGATCGCGACCTACCGGACCACGTCGACGCCGGGCGGCGGCGTGAATCGGAACAGTTCCGGGTCCAGCCGGGGATTGCGCTCGATCGCCGAGAACCCGAAGCGCGTTGTCTGCCCGAACGCGTCGCGGACTTCCATCGCCTGCGGCTCGCCGCCGCGGAATCCGATCGCGATCCGGTCGAAGCCCGCCTCGGGCTTGCGCGGGACCGCTTCGAGCCATTCGATGCCGTCGCGAGTGCCGAGCTCGGCCAGCCGGAACGATGCGTCGACGTCGGCCGTGCCGAACAGGATCGCCGCCGGCGTCGCCGCGATCGCATCGCCGACGTCGCGGACCGTCACCTGGCGCAGGTCGGCGTCGTAGAAGTACAGCCGCTGCCCGTCGGTGACGATCAGCTGCTCGAACGGCGCGCGCACTTCCCAGCGGAACTTGCCCGGCCGGGCGAACGCGAACACGCCGCGCGAAGTCTCTTCCCGTCCGCCAGGGCGGATCACCTGCTGCGTGAACTCGCCGCGTGCCGACTGCGTCGTCTTCGCGAACTCGCGCAGCTGATCGATTGCGCCGGCGAGCGCCGGCGGACTGGCCGCGACCGTCGCCGCGGCCAGGATGACTGCGGCAATCGCCGCGCCGAGCCGGTGCGCGCGCATCCGGCGCCTCCGGAACAACGATCGAGCATCCATGATTCGGATGCTAACGGAATCGGGGCCGCGCCCGTCGACACGGCCGCTGCGCCAGGGGTCAACCCGCCGCCGCCGTTCCGGCGCGCCGGGCCTACTCGTCGCGCCGCGGCACCAGCAGCTCGCGGTTGCCGTTGCTCGCCATCGGCGACACCAGCCCCGATTTTTCCATCTGCTCGAGCAGCCGCGCGGCGCGGTTGTAGCCGATTCGCAGGTGCCGCTGCACCAGCGAGATCGACGCGCGCTTGTGCTGCACGACCACGGCGACTGCCTGGTCGTACAGCGCGTCGGCCTCGCCGTCGACGCCCGCATCGGCCAGCGTCTGCGACAGCCCGCCGAAACCGACCGCGCTGCCGGCATCGACCTCGTCGGGAACGCCGCCTTCGAGAATCCCGTCGATGTACTGCGGCTCGCCGCCCCGCTCCTTCCAGTGGTTGACGACGTTGTGCACCTCGTCGTCGGCGACGTAGGCGCCGTGGACCCGCTGCGGCAGGCCAGAGCCGGGCGGCAGGAACAGCATGTCGCCCTGCCCGAGCAGCGTCTCTGCCCCCATCTGGTCGAGGATCGTCCGCGAATCGATCTTCGACGACACCTGGAACGCGATCCGCGTCGGGATGTTCGCCTTGATCAGCCCGGTGATCACGTCGACCGACGGCCGCTGGGTCGCCAGGATCAGGTGGATGCCGGCTGCGCGCGCCTTCTGCGCGAGCCGCGCGATCAGCTCCTCGATCTTCTTGCCCACGACCATCATCAGGTCGGCGAGCTCGTCGATGACCACGACGATCACCGGCAGCCGTCCGAGCGGCTCAGGCTCGTCGGGCGTCAGCGAGAACGGGTTGCCGATCGGCTCCTCGCGCTTGTCGGCCTCGGCGATCTTGGCGTTGTAGCCGGCGAGGTTGCGCACGCCGAGCTTGCTCATCAGCCGGTAACGGCGCTCCATCTCGGCGACGCACCAGTTCAACGCATTGCCCGCCTGGCGCATGTCGGTGACGACCGGCGCGAGCAGGTGCGGAATCCCCTCGTAGACGCTCATCTCGAGCATCTTCGGATCGATCAGGATCATCCGGACCTGCGACGGATCGGCCTTGTACAGCAGCGACAGCAGCATCGCGTTGATGCCGACCGACTTGCCCGAGCCGGTCGTGCCGGCGACCAGCAGGTGCGGCATCCGCGACAGGTCGACGACGATCGGGTGGCCCGCGATGTCCTTGCCCAGCGCCAGCGTGACCGGCGACGCGCTGTCGGCGTAGACCTGCGAGCCGAGGATCTCCGACAGCCGCACGGCCTGCCGACGCGGATTCGGCAGCTCGAGCCCCATCAGGCTCTTGCCCGGAATCGTCTCGACCACCCGCACCGACACCAGCGACAGCGCGCGCGCCAGGTCCTTGGACAGGTTGACGATCTGGCTGCCCTTGACGCCGGTGGCCGGCTCGATCTCGTAGCGGGTGATCACCGGCCCCGGGTACGCGGCGACGACGTTCGCGCTGACGCCGAAGTCGGACAGCTTCTTCTCGATCAGCCGCGACGTGTACTCGAGCGTGTCCTGCGAAATCGTCTCCTGCGACACCGGCGGCGCGTCCAGCAGCGACAGCGGCGGCAACTCGGTGTCGGGCGGCAGATCGGTGAACAGCGGCACCTGCCGCTCGCGCTGCGCACGCTCCGACCGCTCGACGACGACCACCGGCGGCTCGATCCGCAACGGCTCGGGGTCATCGGTGAAGATCTTTCGCTTTTCCTCGACGACCTCGGTCCGAACGGTCGCTGCCTGCTCGCCGATGCGCCGGTCGCTGCGCGCCGCGTGCAACTGCGCGAACCACGTCACCGACGCTTCCAACCCTGCGCCGACCCGCTCGAAGATCGTCAGCCACGACGTGCCGGTCGCGAGGCTGAAGCCGACCGCGACCATCAGCAGCAGCACGAGCGTTCCGCCGGCGCCGCCCAGCGCCTGCAGCAGCGGGCCGGCGATCAGCTCGCCCAGCAGCCCGCCCGGCGCCAGCGGCAGCTCGGCGCTGACCGCGTACAGCCGCGACGCCTCCAGGCCGACGCAGCCGGCGAACAGCACCGCGAAACCGACCCAGCGCTCCCATTCGAAGCGGATGTCGTCGTCGCTGCGCAACTCGCCCGCGCGGTGCCGCGCATGCAGCCGCCGGTAGCCGGTGACCACGCGCATCAGCAGGAAACCCGACCACAGGTACGCCGACAGCCCGAACAGGTACAGCATCAGATCGGCGAGCCACGCGCCGATGCGCCCGCCGAGGTTGTGCACCTCGCGCACGGTGATCGCGTGCGACCACCCGGGGTCGGCGCGGTCGTAGCTGAGCAGGATCAGCGTCAGGAACAACGCCAGGCAGCACAGCGCGAGCCAGCGCGCCTCGCGCAGCAGCAGCAGCGCCCGGTCCGACAACAGCGAGCGGCGCGCGGCGGCCGCTCTGCCGGGACCCGGCATCGTCGCGGAGACCCGTGCCATCGGGTCAGTTCAGATACGCACTGAGCTTTTCGCGCAGCACCAGGCGGCCCTCGGGCATCGGCACGATGTAGCCGTCGACCTCCAGCCCCTTCATCACCCGCGACACCATCTCGCGCGACGCGCCGATCATTTTCGCGATCTCCTGGCGCGGCAGCTTGCTGCGAACCACCCGCTCGCCGCCGACCTGTTCGGAAAAATCGAGCAGCACCCGCGCGACCCGCCCATAGACGTCGAGCAGCGCCAGCGTCTCGATCTTCTTGTCGGCTTCGCGCAGGCGGCGGATCAGGCCCTTCATGATCTGCAGCGCGATGTCGTGGCTCTGCTGGAGCATCTGCTTGAAGCTGTCCTTGTTGATCGCCATGAAGTCGCACGACTCGATCGTGATCACGCTGGCCGAGCGCGGCTCGTCGTCGATCAGGCTCATCTCGCCGAAGCACTCGCCCGGCCCCAGCACCGCGAGGATCACCTCCTTGCCTTCGGCATCGGAGCGCTGCACTTTCGCGCGCCCCGACAGCAGGATGTAGAGCGATTGCGACGGCTCGCCTTCGGCGACGATCGTGCGGCCCTTCGGGAAGTTTCGCCGCACGCTGCCCGCGGCCAGCATCTCGAGCTGGTGCTCCGACAGGCTCGAGAACAGCTTCACCCGCCTCAGGAACGCCTTGTTTTCTTCATGCGCCATACCTACCTCGTCATCAGGTGCCGGTCCCGGTCCGCAAGCCGCAGCCGGCGGCTGCCGCGGGCAGTGCTCCTATAATTTTGCATCGAAAGCCCGCCCAGTCACAAAACCGGTCGAACTTTTGCCTCTAAACCTCTGATTCGTTGAGTTTTCCGCAACGCAGGAACCACAATGCAGCCTTCCAAACACTGCCGGGTGCTGATTCTGGGCTCCGGGCCGGCAGGCTACACCGCCGCCGTCTACGCCGCCCGCGCCAACCTCCAGCCGGTGCTGATCACCGGACTGGCGCAAGGCGGCCAGCTGACGACGACGACCGATGTCGACAATTGGCCTGCAGACGCCGACGGCGTGCAGGGGCCCGAGCTGATGGAGCGGTTCCTGAAGCACGCGCAGCGCTTCGACACCGAGATCGTGTTCGACCACATCCACACGGCGCGGCTGCACGAATCGCCGATCACCGTGGTCGGCGACTCCGGGACCTACACCTGCGACGCGCTGATCATCGCGACCGGGGCGTCGGCGAAATACCTGCAGCTGCCTTCGGAGAAGGCGTACATGGGCAAAGGGGTGTCGGCCTGCGCGACCTGCGACGGGTTCTTCTATCGCGGGCAGGAAGTCGCGGTCGTCGGCGGCGGCAACACCGCGGTCGAGGAGGCGCTGTACCTGTCGAACATCGCCTCCAAAGTGACGCTGGTGCACCGCCGCGACAAGCTGCGCGCCGAGGCGATCATGGTCGACAAGCTGATGGACCGGGTCCACAGCGGCCGCATCCAGACCCGCTGGTTCAGCGAGGTCGACGAGATCGTCGGCGACGAGTCGGGCGTCACCGGCGTCAGGCTGCGCGACAACCGCAGCGGCGAGCGCGGCATGCTCCCGTTGCAAGGCGTGTTCA
>DATLGW010000042.1:0-3654 GCA_035540315.1 Burkholderiaceae bacterium
CGTCGACCCCTGTGGTGCGGTCGGTAGCGGTCGGCGGGGCTGCAGTCACCGGCGCTGCGGTGGAGTCGGCGGCCGTCCGCGGAGCGGCGCTTTCGGCTGCCGTCTCCGGCGTCGGGCGATCGCAGCCTGCCGCTGCAATGAGAACGGCGCAGGCAACCCCCGCGCCGAGATGACGTCGCTTGATCATTTTCTCTCCTTCGATTTCGAATCTCTGGCTTTCGTGCTCGACGCACCGGCCGTGCTGCTCGCGCGGCGCGGTTGCGCCGCCTTCGGCCCCCGCCGCGCCGGCGTCGCCGGTCGGGCGCCGCCCGGATAGGCGCGATCGAACGCCCGCAGCGCGTCGCTTCGCGCTTCGGTGTCCGTCAGTCCCTTCTGCAGATCGCGATGGGCCTGCTTCATCTTGGGCGCCGGCTCGGCCTCGTCGTAATGCGTCTCTGCCTGCTCGCGCTCATGCGGCAGCGCAAGCGACAGATCGTGCGGCTTGTCCGCGCGCTTCCTGGCGCCCGGAGCCGACGGCCCCGGCGCCTTCACCCGCGTGTCCACCGCGCTACCCTGCCCTGCCTTGGGCTTGCTCATCCGTTCCTCCGCGTCATTCGCTGCGGCGTCCGACACCGCTGCGGAGCCGGCGGCGGGCAAGCCGCCGCCGACCGAGCGCGCCTCAACGCCGGCGCTCGACTTCGCGACCGATCAGGCCGCCGGCCGCCGCGCCGCCGACCGTGCCGAGCGTGCCGCCGCCGGTGGCCGCATGTCCGGCCACGCCGCCCACGCCCGCACCGATCGCCGTCGCGCGGTCCTCGCGCGACATCCCTTCCCACGTCTGGCAGCCCGCCACCACGAGCGAACCGCCGACGATCAGCGAGTACAGAACAGCTCTCATGTCGATTACTCCTCTTGATCCGGTGGTGCTGAATTGCTTCAGGCAGTAGTAAAGGGCAATTGCCGTGCCAATCCGAAGCGGGCAAGCCCGGCAAGCACCTGCATTTGACACGTGCAGCGCCGCTGCGCAGCATCCGTTGATGCAACGACGCTGGCTGTCACGAGTCGCAATCGCGTCGTGCCTCGTCGTCGCGTTCGGATATCTCGCGTTCCGCTACCTGGTCTGGCCGCACGCGCACCTGTGGCACGAACGAATCGAAGCCGCGCTGTCCCAGCGGCTGGGTCAGCCGCTGCGTGCCGGCTCGATCACGGCCGACTTCGAAGGCTTGTCGCCGCGGCTCGTCGCGTCGGCCGTGACCATCGGACCGCAACCCCAGGCATCGATCGAGCGGATCGACGCGGTGCTGTCGTGGCGCACGCTGCCCGCGCGCGAGCTGCGACTGAAGCGCCTGGTGCTCGACGGGGCGAAAATCACGATCGAGCGGCAGAGCGAGCGGGGTTGGCGGATCGCAGGTTTGTCGGCGGATCTCGGTGCCGCGCGCGACAGCGACGAGCGCGCGCTCGACTTGCTGCTGGCACAGCCGTCGATCTCGGTCCGGAATGGGACGCTGCGGCTGATCGATCGGATCGCGGGCGTCGAGCACGTGGTCGCGGGCGTGGCCGCGCGGCTGGAACGCGACGGCGCTCGGCATCGGCTGAGGCTCGACGTCGCGCAGGCGGGACCGTGGCTGCGCGACGCGACGCTGATGGCGGAAGCGGTGCGCCGCGACGGCGCGCGCGGCGCCGGCGCCTGGCGGGCCGATGCGCAGCTGCACGTGGCCGGCCTGCAGTTGGCGGCGCTGCAGCCGCTGCTGCACGACACGGTGCTGCAGGGCGAGGCGAGCGCACAGGCCACGATGCAGATCGATGCGGGACGAATCGTATTCGCGACGCTCGAGCTGCGCGGCCCGCTGCGCGCCCGCACCGACGCCGACGAGCTGCGCTTCGACCACGTCGACGCGGCGCTGCGCGTGCAACGCGTCGCCGACGGTTGGCAGCTCGACGTGTCGCGGCTGCTCGCGCAGCGCGACCACGTCGATGCGGTCGCGCTCGATCCGCGCGGCGCGCAGGTGCGCTTCGATGAGGACGGAACGCCGCGCCAGCTCGCGCTCGCGCTGCAGTCCGCGTCGCTGCGCGACCTGGCGGCGCTGCTGCGCGTGACGCGACGACCCGAAGCGGCGGCGGCCTGGCTGGCGGCCGCACGCGTGTCCGGCGCAGCGGCCGCAGTCGAACTGAAGTGGCAGCGCGACGACACCGGTCGCGACGACTTTGCGCTCGCAGCGCAGCTGCGCGACCTGCACTGGCAGCATCCGGAATCGCCGCTTGCCCGCATCGAGAACGGTCGCGGGCGCATCGGATTGGCCCGCCAGCGCGGCGACATCGCGCTCGAAGCCGACACGGTCGGCGTGCGCTGGAGACCGGCAGGCGGTGAAGAAACCGCGCTGCTGCAAACGATGCGCGCCGTGCTCGACTGGCAGGCCGATCCGACTCGCGATGCGATCACCGTGCGGGTGCAGCAGCTCGCGCTCGACGACCCGCGGCTGCAGGGCAGCGTGCACGGACTCTGGCGGCGCGATGCAGCGCACGGCGACGTCGTCGATCTGTCGGCGCAGCTGCAATCGGTCGACTTGCATGCGTTCGCCGCGCACGCCGCCGGCGTATTGCCGCGCGGACTGCATGAAGCCGCGGCTGCGCTTCGCAGCGGCCGCCTCGTTGCTGCGCACGGCCGGCTGGCGGGCGAGCTCGGTACGCTGCTCGCGGCGCCTGAGCGGGCCCAGTTCAGCCTCGCCGGCTCGATCGAAGCGCTCGAGCTCGCCGCGGCCGGTCTGCCGGCGCTGACGGGCGGGCGCGGCCGGATCGAACTCGACCCGACGCGCGCGTCGCTGCAGGTCGAACACGCGCAGGTCGATCGGCTGCGCGTGGAGGATGCGAGGCTCGAGCTGGTCGATTGGACCGCGCCGCAGCTGCGCGCAGCCGCACGCGTCAGCGGCGAGTTGCCGGCAATGCTGGCGCTGGCGCGGCGGATTCCGCCGCTGCGGCCGCGATTGGCTGCGCTCGCGCCGCTGCGGCTCGGCGGCGGCGGATCGCTCGAGCTGCAACTCGAGCATGCGCGGGGCGCGGGCGCGCCGCCGAAGGTGCGCGCCGATCTGCGGCTGCACGACGCCAGCGCCGGCTGGGGCTCGGAGTTGCCGCCGGTGACTGGAGTGCGCGGCACGGTGCAGATCCGCGAAGACGCAGTGCAGCTGGACGGGATCTCGGGCCGCTGGCTCGGCGGGCCGCTGGCGGCCAGCGGCCGGCTCGGCAATGCCGGTGGGCTGCGGCTCGACGGACAGCTCGCGGTCGCATCGGTGCGCGCGCTGGTCGACGTGCCGTTGATCGACCGGCTCGGCGGCCGCGCGAGCTACGCCGGTCGCATCCGATGGCGGCGAAACGGTCCCGAGGTGCAGATCGACAGCGACCTGCGCGGTCTGACCAGCGAGTTGCCCGCGCCGCTGGGCAAGTCGGCCGAGCAGGCTTGGCCGCTGAAGGTTGCGCTGCAGCCGTCTGCGCAGCGCGGCCGCTTCGACGTTTCGGCGCACGTCGGCCCGGCGCAGGCGCGCTTCGAGGGGCTGCGCTGGAGCGCCGGACGCGCTCAGCTCGATCGGGGCGTCATCGCGATCGGCACCGAGCCGGTGCTGCCGGCCGACGGCGTCGCCGCGATCGTGCAGGCAGCCGACATCGATGCGGATCGGTGGGCCG
>DATLGW010000043.1:0-2631 GCA_035540315.1 Burkholderiaceae bacterium
ACCTCGAGGCGCCTGCGCGAACAGTTCGGCGAGCCGCTCGATCGCGCGTTCGGTGACGACGAACGCAACGCTGTCGTTCGCGCGCAGCGGGCCGGCCTCCTGCAGCCGAATCGGCTGGCCGCCGCGAACGATCGCCGACACGATCGCCTGCGCCGGCAGCTCCATCGTCGCCAGATCGGCGCCCAGCATCGGCGAGTCCTTGTGGACGACGAACTCGACGGCGTGCGTGTCGGCGTGCGCGAGCTGCATCTGGTTGCTCGGCTCGGCGCGCGGCGGCAGCCGTACACCGAACAGCCGTGCGGCATAGCTGACGGTGGTGCCCTGGATCAGCAGCGACGTCAGCACGACGACGAACGCGGTGTTGAACACCAGCGTCGCGCCGGGAATGCCCGCGAGCAGCGGGAACAGCGCGAGCACGATCGGTACCGCGCCGCGCAGCCCGACCCAGCCGATGAACAGCACCTCGCGAATCGAGAACCGGAACGGCAGCAGCGTCAGCCAGACCACCAGCGGCCGCACGACGAACATCAGCAGCAGGCTCAGCACCAGCGCCGGGGCCGCGACCGGCACCAGCTCGTGCGGCGTTGCCAGCAGGCCCAGCAGCAGGAACATTCCGGACTGCGCAAGCCACGCGAACCCGTCCATCGCGCGCATCACGCTCTCGCTCACGTGCGGCCGGCCGTTGCCGACGACCAGCCCGGCCAGGTAGACCGCCAGGAAGCCGCTGCCCTCGAGCAGGTTCGTCAGCGCGAAGATCGCCACGCCGCCCGCCGACACCAGCAGCGCCTGCAGGCCTTCGGCGACTCGCGCGGCGTGCATGCCGCGACCGAGGATCCAGCCGAGCGACAATCCGACCGCCGCGCCGATGCCGAACTGAGCGACCAGCCCGGTCAGCAGCCGCGACAGCGGCGCGCCCTCGGGGCTCTGGATCAGGTCGATCAGCGCGATCGTCAGGAAGATCGCCATCGGATCGTTGACGCCGGACTCGATTTCCAGCGTGTTCGTCACCCGCTCGTTGAGCCGCGCACCGCTCAGCTTCATCAGCGCGAATACAGCGGCCGCGTCGGTCGATCCGACCACCGCGCCCGCGAGCATACCGAGCCGCCAGTCGATCGTGAACGTCCAGGCGGCCAGTGCGCCGACCGCCGCCGCGGTCAGCACGACGCCGATGCTCGCCAGACACAGCGACGGCGCGAGCGCGACGCGGAACGTCGCGAACTTCGTGCGCAATCCGCCGTCGAGCAGGATGATCGCGAGCGCCAGGTTGCCGACCAGATACGCCAGTCCGATGTCGTCGAACGCAATCTTGCCCGGTCCGTCTTCGCCGGCGAGCATGCCGACGATCAGGAACACCAGCAGGAACGGGATGCCGGCGCGCGACGAGAATGCGCCCAGCAGGATCCCGCCGAGCATCAGCACGGCGCCGATCAGCATGAACTCGCTGGCCCAACTCATGTGCGGGTCCGTTGTTTTTGCGACGAGGGGCTTGCCGGATAATCGGGCGGGCACCGGACATATACCATGAGTCGATGATTCGCCGACGTACGCTGATCGCGGCGGCCGGATTCCTCGCGACCCTGGCCAGCCTGCGCGCAGTCGCGCCCACCGCGGCCGCAGCGCCGCCGCCTGCACGGCCCGCGGCGGCGCATCGCCGCCCGATCCCCCGCAGCGGCGAGCTGCTGCCGGTGATCGGCCTGGGCACCTGGATCACGTTCGACGTCGGGCCGGTGCGCCGCGACCGCGACGAGCGGCGGCGAATCCTGGCCGAGTTTTTCGCGCGCGGCGGCAGCGCGATCGATTCGTCGCCGATGTACGGCCGCGCCGAGGAAGTGCTGGGCGATCTGCTGCCGGGCATCGCCGGTTCCGAGCGCCTGTTCGCGGCGACCAAGGTTTGGACGCCGGGGCGCGCGCTGGGCGTGCGGCAGATGGAGCTGTCGCACACGTTGTGGCGCGTCGAGCGCTTCGATCTGATGCAGATCCACAACCTGCTCGACTGGCGCGCGCACCTTCCGACGCTGCAGCGGGGCCGCGAAGAAGGGCGCTTCCGCTACATCGGGATCACGACCTCGCACGGGCGGCGCCACGACGAGATCGAGGCGCTGATGCGCAGCGAGCCGGTCGACTTCGTGCAGCTGACCTACAGCCTGGTCGATCGCCGTGCCGAGGACCGGCTGCTGCCGCTTGCGCTGGACCGGGGAATCGCGGTGATCGCGAACCGGCCGTTCGACGGCGGCGGGTTGTTCGACGTGGTTCGGGGCCGGCCGCTGCCGCCGTGGGCCGCAGAGATCGACTGCGAGAACTGGGCGCAGTACTTCCTGAAGTTCATCGTGTCGCATCCGGCGATCACCTGCGCGATCCCGGCCACATCGCGCAGCGAGCACCTGATCCAGAACATGGGCGCTGGTTTCGGACGCATGCCCGATCCAGCGCTCAGGCGCCGGATGCAGCGTGAATTCGAGTAGCCCGTCGCCGAGCAGACTGCCGGGCCTGCAGGCGCCGGAAAGCAAAAAGCCCGGCAAAGCCGGGCTCTCGAAACGGCCCGACGATGCCGGGCCTGCGTCACACGGCGGCCGGATCACGGCCCGCCGCGGCGCGAATCGCGTCGCGTCAGTCGAGCGGACGGATGTTCGC
>DATLGW010000044.1:0-2247 GCA_035540315.1 Burkholderiaceae bacterium
CATCTCCGGGCAGGGCAGCGTCGACGAGATCCGCAGCCGGGTGCTGGACGCGCTGCGCTGACGCCGCTTTCGGCGGGCAGCGCCGATGGCGCTCTCGCCACGCCGCCTTGCCAACGCCCGGGCCGTTGGGCGAAGATTCGAAGCTTTTGGCTTCGACGCTACAACGACTTCGCCCTAGGGGAGATCTGATTCCATGACTGCTGCCACCACCACCGGCGTATGGTTCGCGCTGCTCTGCGGCCTGTTCGCCGTCGGCTACGGCATCTACCAGAGCCGCTGGATCATGGGTCTGGCCGCCGGCAACGCGCGGATGCAGGAGATCGCCGCGGCGATCCAGCAAGGCGCGCAGGCGTACCTGAACCGCCAGTACACGACCATCGCGATCGTCGGCGCAGTGCTTTTCGTCGTCATCGGCTTCGTGCCGGGCCTGGGCTGGTCGACTGCGATCGGCTTCGCGCTCGGCGCGGTGCTGTCGGGGCTCGCCGGTTACATCGGCATGAACGTGTCGGTGCGCGCGAACGTGCGCACCGCCGAAGCGGCGACGCGTGGCCTGAACGAGGCGCTGACGGTCGCGTTCCGCGGCGGCGCGATCACCGGGCTGCTCGTCGTGGGACTGGGCCTGCTCGGCGTGGCCGGCATGTTCTACGTGCTGCTCGGTGCGGCGCCGCACGGGGCCGGCGTCACGACGCCGATCCACAGCGTGCTGCATCCGCTGATCGGACTGGCGTTCGGCTCGTCGCTGATCTCGATCTTCGCGCGGCTGGGCGGGGGCATCTTCACCAAGGGCGCCGACGTCGGCGCCGATCTGGTCGGCAAGGTCGAAGCCGGAATTCCCGAAGACGATCCGCGCAACCCGGCCGTGATCGCCGACAACGTCGGCGACAACGTCGGCGATTGCGCCGGGATGGCGGCGGACCTGTTCGAGACCTACGCGGTCACGCTGATCGCGACGATGCTGCTGGGCGTGCTGGTGATCCCGGCTGCGCCGATCAACGCCGCCGTCTATCCGCTCGCACTGGGCGGGTTCGCGATCGTCGCGTCGGTGCTCGGCACGTTCGCGGTCAAAGTCGCGCCGGGTGGCAAGATCATGGGCGCGCTGTACCGCGGCCTGATCGTCGCCGGCGTGCTGGCGCTGATCGCGTTCTATCCGATCACGATGTGGCTGATCCCCGACGACGCGCTCGGACGCCCCGGCTCGGTCGTCAGCATCTACCTGGCCTCGCTTGTCGGCCTGGCGCTGACGGGCCTGATGGTCTGGATCACCGAGTACTACACCGGAACCGACTACAAGCCGGTGCGCTACGTGGCCGCGGCGTCCGAGACCGGGCATGCGACGAACATCATCGCCGGCATCGCCGTGTCGATGAAGTCGACGGCGCTGCCCGTGCTCGCGGTGTGCGCGGCGATCCTGTCGTCGTACTGGTTCGCGGGACTGTACGGAATCGCGATCGCCGCCACGTCGATGTTGTCGATGGCCGGCATCATCGTGGCGCTGGACGCCTACGGGCCGATCACCGACAACGCCGGCGGCATCGCGGAGATGGCGAACCTGCCGCCTGCGGTGCGCGCCGTCACCGACCCGCTCGATGCGGTCGGCAACACGACCAAGGCGGTGACCAAGGGTTATGCGATCGGTTCGGCCGGGCTGGCTGCGCTGGTGCTGTTCGCCGATTACACGCATGCGCTGGAGGTCGCGCGGATCGAGGTGAACTTCGATCTGTCGAACCCGCGCGTGATCGTCGGCCTGTTCATCGGGGGTCTGGTGCCGTTCCTGTTCGGCGCAATGGCTATGGAAGCCGTCGGCCGCGCGGCCGGCGCGGTCGTCGTCGAGGTGCGCCGGCAGTTCCGCGAGATCAAGGGCATCATGGAGGGCACTGCCCGGCCCGACTACAGTCGCGCGGTCGACATGCTGACGCGCGCGGCGATCAAGGAGATGATGATTCCGTCGCTCCTGCCCGTGCTGGTGCCGATCGTGGTGGGCCTGCTGCTCGGTCCGCAGGCGCTCGGCGGCGTGCTGATGGGGACCATCGTCACCGGCCTGTTCGTCGCGTTGTCGATGTCGACCGGCGGCGGCGCCTGGGACAACGCCAAGAAGTACATCGAGGACGGCCACTTCGGCGGCAAGGGCTCGGACGCGCACAAGGCGGCGGTGACCGGCGACACGGTCGGCGATCCGTACAAGGACACGGCCGGCCCGGCGGTCAATCCGCTCATCAAGATCATCAACATCGTGGCGCTGCTCGTGGT
>DATLGW010000045.1:0-2387 GCA_035540315.1 Burkholderiaceae bacterium
CCGGCGGTCCGCGGATTGCGGATCACCGCCGGCGGCGGCACGACGGGTTCCGCGAAGGCCTCGGGCACCGGCGGCGATGCGGGGCGCGGGCTGCGCGCCATCGGCTGCGTCGGCATCTCGGGCAGCTTGAACTGCGCGTCCGGATCGATCATCGTCATCGCGGCTTCGCCCTCGTCCTGGCGCGGCGCCGCGGCGCGCTCCGCGGCCCAGCGGGCGCCGGGATCGCGGCGCGGCTCGAACTCGTCCCAGCGCCGGTATCCGTAGATGCCGTTGACGACCCATGCGATCGCCAGCAGCGGCGACACCAGCGTCGCAAGCACCCAGCCCCAACGGCTGCGGTCGATCACCAGCACGCCGGCGACCACGTTGACCGCCCCCCAGACCAGCGGAATCGCAGCAGCCTGGACCGTCGCCGCCTGCAGCAGATACGAGCCGAGCGCAATCAGCAGCAGCCCGCAAACCACCGACAGGATTCCGAAGAAATAGCCCCAGCGGAACGGCGACAGGTCGTAATCCTGCAGGCGCAGTCGACGATCGAGCAGCTGCGCGGCAATGCCCATTGCGCCGAGCACGGCGGCGAGCACGAACGCCGCGATCAAGGGCCACAAGGTGAGGTCGCTCATCATGTCGTCTGGCCAGAGATAGAGAGAGGATCCGAACGCCCGGAGCGGCCTGATGCAGGGGCCGCGTCAGTCTAGCCCAGCGCGCCGGCGTTGTGGAAAATCCGGATCGGCTGTTGGCTTGACCGCAAACCGCAATTGGTGCCCCGAACCGGAGTCGAACCGGTACGCCTTGCGGCCGCGGATTTTAAGTCCGCTACGTCTACCTGTTCCGTCATCGGGGCAACGCGGTGTGCCGGAGCCGGCGTTCGCCGCCCCGCCGCCCCTGCCGTCATTATAGGCGCTGGCGCAGCAGCCCCTGCGCGCACTAAACTGTGCGGCAGCGCGAGGTGATGGAGGCTGCGCTGGCATGACGATGCATGCATGTCGGGTCCTGCGTGCGATGCTGGCTGGAGTGCTCGGCGGCTCGGCGGTCGCGGCCGCTGCGCAGCCGCTGGAAGCGCTCGACCGGTTCAACGCGGGCGTCGGGCTGCAATACCGGGCCTCGGCGGTGACGGTCGGACTGCAGTGGCCGTTCGCCGCGCCGCAGCTGCGCGACGAGCGCCGCGAGCTCGCGCCGGACCGGCTCCGCGGCGAGCTGCTGATCGGACAATCGCACGGCCTCGTGTTCGATCATGCGCAGACGTTTGCGCATCGCGAATGGTCCGCAGCCGGCACCTTCGCGCCGTCCGGCCACCCGCTCGGCATCACGGCGAACGCCAGCGGCAGCGCGCGCGCGAGCATCACCGGCGCTTACTACCGCTATTGGTTCGGATCGCAGCGGACCGCATTCGGCATCGGCGTGGGCGCCGCGTATCTGCGGCTCGACGCGCGCGCGCAAGGCGGCGGCACGATCGGCGGGCTGGCGTTCGACGCGGCCGACGCATGGCGCGAGCGGCAGACCGCACCGGTGCTTGCGCTCGGTTTGCGCCACGTCGCGTTCGACACCGTCCGCCTGTACGCCGACGCGACGGGAATCGACGTCAGCAGCTCGGGCTCGCACTGGCGAGTGTTCAGCGGCTCTGCGGGCGTCGAATGGTTCGCGCTGCCGAACCTGGGGATCGGCGTCGAGTACGGGCTGCGCGATCTGCGGCTGACGCAGCCCGGCGAGTTGGCGCGCGACATCGAGATCCGCTCGCACGGCCCGGCGCTGTACATGCGCGGCCGATTCTGACCGCCCGAGCGGCGCCGCCTGCGCGCAGCGTGTAAGCTGCGCAGGTTCGGCGAAGATGCGTTGGCGATGGAACATGAATTCGATCTGGTGACGATCGGCGCCGGCTCCGGCGGCGTCGCTGCGTCCCGGCGCGCCGCCGCCCACGGCGCGCGGGTTGCGATCGTCGAGGCTGGCCGCGTCGGCGGCACCTGCGTGCTGCGCGGCTGCGTTCCGAAGAAGTTGATGGTCTATGCGGCCGGATTCGCCGACACGTTCGACGAAGCGCCGGCATATGGCTGGCAGCTGGATCCGCCGCAATTCGATCTGGCGCGCTGGGCCGACGCGAAAGCGGCCGAGACGACGCGGCTCGAAGGCGTGTACCGGCAACTGCTGCAGCAGTCGGGCGTCGAGCTGGTCGCGGGGCGCGCGCAGCTGCTCGATGCGAACACGGTGGCGGTCGGCGGCCGGCGCCTCAGGGCGGGCACCGTTCTGCTCGCCTGCGGCGGGCATCCGGTGCGCGACAGCGCGCCGGGGATCGAAGCCGCGCCGACCTCCGACGAGTTCCTCGACCTGCGGCGGCTGCCGGCGAGCGCAATTGTCGCCGGCAGCCGCCGCAGGTCGAGGAACTCGTCGGA
>DATLGW010000046.1:0-3835 GCA_035540315.1 Burkholderiaceae bacterium
CCTGTACCTGTACCGGATCCCGGTGCGAGCCGGCGGTCGCTGGCTGGTGCAGCTGCCGGCCGAGTTCTCGCCGTTGCCGATCACGCTGGAGATCACGCAGCAGTGGCGGCGCGTGGCGGGACTGGCGCGGCAAGGCGGCCGCGTGGTTCCGCTGCAGCAGGTGACGCTGCACGGCGAGTACCTGTCTTTCCGAATGCCGATCGGGTTGCAGCGCAGCGTCGTGTTCGCCGGCCGCATCGACGGCGACTCGATCCGGGGGCTGGTGCGCGCCGGCGAAGTCTCCGGCAAGTGGTCGGCGATGCGTGCCGATGCCGCGGGCGAAACCGCGCGCGCAACGCGCTGAGCGGCCGCGCCGCGGTTTGCATCCTCGCCGGTGCCGGTGCAAACTCGGCCGGGGAGGCTGCACCGGATGCCGATGATCGACGACCTGGAACGGCTGGCCGCGCTGCACGAGCGCGGCCGCATCACCGACGCCGAGTACGAGCAGGCAAAGGCTCGGCTGCTGGCCGCAGGTGCGGCGGGCCCGGAACCGCTGCGGCCGCGTCGCGCCGGCGGCGCAGTGCTGCGGCGGTCGGCCTCGGACCGCTGGCTCGGCGGCGTGTGTGGAGGCATCGGGGCCGCCACCGAAACGGAGAGCTGGATCTGGCGGCTGCTGTTCACCGCGGGGCTGCTGCTGGGCGGCGTCACCGCGTTGCTGTACGTGTTGATGTGGATCTTCGTGCCGCTCGAAGACACACCGGTTCCCGGCCCGTTGTAGGAGACGATTTCAGATGGCCGTGATCAATTACCTGACGACGATCCAGTTCGATTTCGGCGCGGTCGCGCTGCTGCAGTCGGAATGCGAGCGGATCGGGATCCGACGGCCGCTGATCGTCACCGATGCGGGCGTGCGCGCAGCCGGTCTGCTGACGCGCGTGACGGTATCGCTCGCCGATGGATCGGTGCCCGTGTTCGACGGCACGCCGTCGAATCCGACCGAGGCCGCGGTTCGCGAGGCGGCGGAGCTGTATCGCAGCGGCCGCTGCGACGGCATCCTCGCAGTCGGTGGCGGCTCGTCGATGGATCTGGCCAAGGGACTGGCGATCGCGGTCACGCATCCGGGTCCGCTGAAGCAGTATGCGGCGATCGAAGGCGGCGTCGCCCGGATCACGGCCGCAGTGGCGCCCGTGATTGCGATTCCGACCACTGCCGGCACCGGCAGCGAGGTCGGCCGCGGCGCCGTCATCATCGTCGACGACGGCCGCAAGCTCGGGCTGCTGTCGCCGCATCTGCTGCCGAAGGTCGCGATCTGCGATCCCGAGCTGACGCTCGGGTTGCCGCCGCTGCTGACCGCGGCGACCGGCATGGACGCGATCGCGCACTGCATCGAAACGTTCCTCGCGCCGGCGTTCAATCCGCCCGCCGACGGCATCGCGCTCGACGGGCTCGAGCGCGCATGGGCGCACATCGAGCGCGCGACGCACAGCTCCGGCGACCGCGAAGCGCGCAAGCACATGATGAGCGCCGCGATGCAGGGCGCGCTCGCGTTCCAGAAGGGTCTCGGCTGCGTGCACAGCCTCAGCCATGCGATGGGCGGCCTTCAGCCCCGGCTGCACCACGGCACGCTGAACGCGGTGCTGCTGCCGGCGGTGATCGAGTTCAATGCGAGTGCCGCGACCGTGACCGAAGAGCGCAAGCTGCAGCGGATGGCGCGCGCGATGGCGCTGTCGGCGAACGAGTCGGTGTCCGACGCGATCCGCGCGATGAACCGGCGCCTCGGACTCCCGACCGGGCTCGACGAGATGGACGTGCCGCGCACGCTGTACCCGAAGATCGTCGGCGGCGCGCTCGCCGATCATTGCCACAAGACCAATCCGCGCGAAGCGAGCGCGCGCGACTACGAGGCGATGCTGGACGCGTCGCGGTGACGCTCACGCTCTACCATCACCGCGGATCGACCTGTTCGCAAAAAGTCAGGATCTGCCTGGCCGAAAAACGCGTGCCTTGGCAGGGCCACGTGGTCGAGCTGCGGGCGTTCGAGCAGCTCGAGCCGTGGTTTCTCGCGCTGAACCCGCAGGCGATGGTGCCGGTGCTTCAGATCGGGAATGCGGTGCTGACCGAATCGCTGGTCATCAACGAGTACCTCGACGACGCGTTCCCGGATCCTCCGCTCAGGCCGGCCGATCCGCTGGCGCGCGCGCGCATGCGCGAATGGACGCTGCACGTGGCCACCGACACGAGCTGGGCGATCAAGGTGCCGTCGTTCATGGTCAACATCCGGCCCGATCTGCGCCGGCGGTACGACCGCGAGCAGATAGAACGGCTGGTCGCGCGGATGCCGAATCGCGAAACCGCCGCGCGCTGGGTCAAGGCCGTCACCGACGGCTACACCACTGAACAGATCGCGCAGTCGTTCGCGCGGCTCGATGCCACGCTCGATCGGATGCAGGCGACGCTGCAGCGATGCCGCTGGCTTGCCGGCGACGCGTACACGCTGGCCGACGTCGACATGGCGCCGTTCGTTCATCGGCTGGCGCAGATCGGCGAGCACGCGCGGATCGCGGCGCGTCCCGCGGTCGCCGAATGGTACGGCGCGGTCGGCGCGCGCGTTGCGTTCGGGGCCGCAATGCCGGAATAGCAACGGGTGCGCCTGTGCAGCGGCGCGCTACGGCCGCTCGCGCCAGAACACGACCCACCGGTGCAGCCTGACCATCAGTACGCCCAGGCCGCCGCCGAGCACTCCGAGTGTGGCAATCGCCGCGAACATCACCGCAACGTTCAGGTCGTTCGCGTACATCTTGACCAGATAGCCCAGGCCGGCTCGCGCCGCGACGAACTCGGCGACCACGCAACCGATGAACGCCAGCACGATCGCGACCTGCAGGCTTGCCATCACATGGTCGGCGGCGCTCGGCAGCTTCACGTCGAGGAACAGCCGCAACCGCGTCGCCGACGCCGCCCGGTACAGATCGACCAGTCGCGAATCGGCCGACTGCAAACCGGCCACGGTATTCACGAACACGGGGAAGAAGCACAGCATCGCGACCGTCGCGATCTTCGACGCCAGCCCCACGCCGAGGTAGACGACGATCAGCGGCGCGATCGCGATCGTGGGCATCGACTGGATCGCGATCACGATCGGGTACAGCGCAAGCCGCAGCACCCGGACCTCGGACACGAATGCGCCGGCGACGATGCCCACCGCCGCGCCGATCGCGAATCCTGCCAGCGACCCCTGGACCGTCGCGAGCGCGTGCGGCCAGAACGCTCCGCCGGTCCAGCCGTGCTGCAGCGCTTGCAGCACGGCCCCCGGCGCCGGCAGCACGAACGGCGGCAGCTGCCACGCCCAGATCGCCAGCTGCCACGCAGCGATCAGCGCCGCGAACGTGGCTGCAGTCGAGAGCGCGAGCTTCAGCGTCTCACGCACGGACCGCTCCCTGCGCTGCGCCCGGGGCCGCCACCGGCAACGGCGCCGCCGGATCCAGCGCTGCGTCGCCGGGTTCCCAGAACAGCACGCGGTGCCGCAACAGCCGGATCAGCGCGTTGCCGATCACGCCGACGATTCCCAGCACCAGCACGGCACCGAACGTCAGCGGCAGGTCGAACGTGTTCGATGAGTCCTGGATCAGGAAGCCCATTCCGCGGGTGGCGCCGATGAATTCCATCACGACGCAGCCGATCAGCGCGAATGCGACCGCGACTTCCAACCCCGCGAACAGCTGGCTGAGCGCCGTCGGGAACTTCACTTGCCAGAACATGTGCGCGCGGCTCGCACCGGCGGCGCGCAGCAAATCGAGCAGCTGCGGATCGGCGGCGCGGAATCCCGACAGCGCGTTCGCGAACACCGGGAAAAAAC
>DATLGW010000047.1:0-6864 GCA_035540315.1 Burkholderiaceae bacterium
TGCTGCGCCTGGACGGACACGCGGTGCACACCGCGTACGACGGTCCCGCCGCGCTGGTCGCCGCGCGCGAGTTTCAGCCCGAAGCGGTCGTCCTCGATCTCGGCTTGCCCGGCATCGACGGCCTGCAGGTCGCGCAGGCGCTGCGCGCCGATCCGCAGACTGCGCAGGTCACGTTGATCGCGGCGAGCGGGTACGGCCAGGCGTCCGACATCGAGCGCACGACCGCGGCGGGCTTCGATCATCACCTGGTCAAGCCGGTGCCGCTGCAGGCGCTGCGCGACGCGCTCGCGGCCGGACGCACGCCGCGCTGAGCGGCTGCGCCGGCAGCGCAGTCGGTCGCGCGGCGGGTGCGGAGTCAGTCGGGCGGCGGTTGCGTGGTGCGCATCGGCTGCGGCGGCTCGTCGAGCGGGTGTGCTCGAATCCGCTCGAACTCGGCAATCACCTGGGCGCCCAGCAGCAGCACGATCGCGCCGATCTCCACGCTGAGCAGCACCATGATCGCCGTGGCGAACGATCCGTACAGTACCTGGATCTGCGAGATCGTCGTGAAATACCACGCGATCGCATGTCGCGTGATCTCCCATAGCAGCGCAGCGACGCCGGCGCCGATCAGCGCGTGCCGCCACGAGATCCGCCCGACCGGCATCACGAGGTAGATCGCCGTCAGCAGCAGGATTTCGCCGCCGACGCCCAGCGCGTACAGCAGCAGCGCCGACAGGCGGTCGAGCGAGTGCGCGCCGCCGAACAACAGCACGTCGTGCGCTCCGATCCAGCGCAACGCGCCGGCGACGATCGTCACGATCAGCAGGCCGGTGCCGACGATCAGCACGAACAGGTACGGCATCACGGCCGAGATCATGATGTGCCGGCGGCGCACGCGAACGCGGTGAAAGAAAATCACCGACATCGCGTTCTCCAGCACCGTGAACGCGAGCGCGCTGAAGAACAGCATCGTGACGACCAGCACGACGCCGACCTCGGCCCGGCGCTCGACGAAAGTGCGCAGTTCCTGGACCAGCGCCGCCGATTGGCCCGGCGTCACGAACTCCAGGTAATGGCTCATCGTCTGCAGCAGTTGCGCCTCGTCGACCACGTGCGACAACGCGATCATCACCAGCACCAGCAGCGGGATCAGCGACAGCAGCACGTAGTAGGCGACCGCGCCCGCGAGCAGCAGGCCCTGGTTCGCCCGGAAGCCCTTCAGGACCCGCATCGCGAAGCGCAGCGGGTGCGCCAGCGCCTCGGCCGTGCCCGAACGATCAGTGGTTCCCATCGGCCGCAATCTACCGGAAGCGGGCGCCAGACGCCCAGCGACGCCTCGGTGCGGCCGCGGGCACACCGCTTGCTATCACCGTTACGCGCAACTGCGCGTACAACGTGACGAACGGGTGGACCATGCGACGCACGAACTCTCCCACGACCGACGGTTCGCCGGCGGTCAGTCCCGCAGCGACCGCGCTGTTTCTGTCGCGCCCGAAGCCTGCGGTCGAGTCGCCGCAGCGGCTCCGGGTCCTGGTGATCGAGGACAACGAAGAATCGGCCGCGGTGCTGCTGTTCCTGTTGCGCGCGATGGGCTTCGAGGCGCGGGCGGTGCACGACGCTACCGCTGCGATCGAGCAGGCGCGCGCGTTCGGGCCGGCGCTGATCGTGTCGGACCTGAACCTGCCGGATCGCGACGGATTCCAGCTCGCGGCAGAGCTGCAGACCGATCCGCAGCTGCGCGACGTGCCGCTGGTCGCGCTGTCGGGCCGCTCCGATCCCGACAGCCTCGCGCGCGCGCTCGACGCCGGATTCTCGCGCTACCTCGAAAAGCCGGTCCTTCCCGAAGAGCTGCGCCGTACCGTCAGCAGCGTGCTTGCGAACCGCGCGCATTGACGCGCGCACAGGGCCCGAGCAGGGCCTGTCCTGCGCCGCAAGGACCGGCTGCGCGCATCGTGTATCCTCGCAGCCGCGATGCAATGCGCGGGTGTTGCATCGTTTCGGCTTATCCGGATTGTGTTTAGCGGAATACCCTAATAGCGCGACCCGAACGTTCCGCTACAATCCGTCGCTTTGAATCGGCCTGATTTCCGGGCGTCGCGGTACGAGCGCTGTGCTTCACCGAGGCGTCGGAAAGACCGCATGCCTGCAGCGAGTCCACTGAAACTCATCAACGCCCAGATGCAGGTCCTCAGAGCGAAGCTGCGCTCGACGGACCATGCGCAGATCCGCCAGCAACTGCAGGAGATCCGAAGTCTCGGATTTCACGATCAGCCGGCCGTCATCGACGTCTCCGGGCTCGCGGCTGGGGCCGCCGACGACGCCGATTGGGACGCGATCATCGACGGGTTGTGCGCAGGCGGACTGAAGCCGATCGCGTTCACCGGCATCGCCGACGTCGCGCTGCGAGACCGGCTCTCCGATCGCATGCGGGTGCCGCACGTCGACGCTGCCAGCCTGGGTGCCCGAATCGGCGGAGCGCGCCGCGGCGACACTGCCGAGGCCGCGGCCGAAGCGTCGGGCGCATCGGGCGAGCCGCGCGCGGGCGGCGGGTCGGGCCGCAGTCGCAGCGCGGCGAGCGTCGAGCCGGCGAGCAGCGAGCCGGCGGGCGCCGAGTCGGCGGGTGCCGCCGCGGGCGTTGCCGCGGCCGAAGCGGCAGCCTCGGCGTCAGGCGCGCCCGCCGGCGTCACCGACGGCTGGCAGCCTCCGCTGGTGATCCACCGCCAGGTGCGCTCGGGACAACAGATCTATGCTCGCCAGCGCGATCTGCTGGTGCTCGCGTCGGTGTCGGCCGGAGCCGAAGTGATCGCCGACGGCAACGTGACCTGCTACGGCCAATTGCGCGGCCGCGCGATCGCGGGCGCATCCGGCAAGGCCGACGCCTACATCCATACGCTGGATTTCGAGCCCGAGCTGGTCGCGGTGGCCGGGCTCTACATGACGTTCGAAGCAGGGCCGCCGGCGATGCCGCCGGGACGCATCGTGCAGGTTCGCATGGATGCCGATGGCGAGCGTCTGATCATCGAAGCTGTTTGACGACACAAGGGGAGCGCGTTCCGATGTCCAAAGTAATCGTTGTCACCTCCGGCAAGGGCGGAGTCGGCAAGACCACGACTTCGGCCAACCTGGCCGCAGGGCTGGCGTTGCGGGGCAAGAAGGTGGCGGTGATCGATTTCGACGTCGGTTTGCGCAACCTCGATCTGGTGATGGGCTGCGAGCGGCGCGTCGTCTACGACTTCGTGAACGTGATCTCCGGCGAAGCGACGCTGAACCAGGCGCTGATCCGCGACAAGAACGCGGACAACCTGTACATCCTGCCGGCCTCGCAGACGCGCGACAAGGAGGCGTTGACCGAGCCCGGCGTCGAGAAGGTGATCAACGACCTGAAGGCGATGAAATTCGATTACATCGTCTGCGACTCCCCGGCCGGCATCGAAAACGGCGCGGTGATGGCGCTGACGTTCGCCGACGACGCCGTGATCGTCGTCAACCCGGAGGTCAGCTCGGTCCGCGATTCGGATCGGATCATCGGAATCATCCAGTCCCGGTCGCGCCGCGCGCGCGAAGGCCGCGAACCGGTGCGCGAGTATCTGCTGATCACCCGCTACTCGCCGAATCGGGTCGCCGCCGGCGAGATGTTGTCGTTCCAGGACGTTCACGAGATCCTCAAGGTGCCGCTGCTGGGCGTGATCCCGGAGTCGCCGCGAGTGCTCGAGTCGTCCAACGCCGGCGTGCCGGCGATCCATGCGACCGACACCGAGGTCGCGCAGGCGTATTCGGACGCGCTGGACCGCTTCCTGGGCCAGCAGCGACCGCTGCGTTTCGTCCAGCCCGAGCAGCGCGGCTTTTTCTCGCGCATGTTCGGATCGCTGAAGCCCGCCTGAGCAGCACAAGGAGCGCCGAACGATGAGTCTCTGGGATTTCTTCAAGAAGCGACAGCCCAGCTCCGCCACGGTCGCCAAGGAACGGCTGCAGGTGATCATCGCCAGCGAAGGGCATGGCGGGGGCGGCTCGGAGCTGGTGCAGCAGATCAAGCAAGCGGTGGTCGAGGCGATTTCGAAGTTCGTCCACGTGTCGCCGACCGACATCTCGGTCGAGCGCGACACGCGCGACCAGATGGAGATGCTGTCGGTCAGCATCACGCTGCCCGAAAAACTCGAGGGCGCGCGCAAGGCGTTCGGCGGCGCGCCACGGGAGCGGGTCAGCTCCGCCTGAGGCCGGCCGCGGCCGAGATCCGGCTTTTCGCCCTGCGGCGCGTGTCCCCTCGCGGGACAGCGCTGCCGCCTTGTGAGAGCATTGGCGCAGGCGCCGACGTCCGGCTCGGCGCCTGCGAGCGCCGGCGCGGCCGGCGCAGGATTGCCTGTGCTTTCTCGCACGGAAGGAGAGTCCGGCATGAGCGTCCACGATCAACTTCGCGCGACCGTCGAAGCGATGACGCAGCGGGGCAAGGGCTTGCTGGCGGCTGACGAGAGCCTCGGCACGATCACCAAGCGCTTCGACACGATCGGCCTCGAATCGACGGCAGAGAACCGCCGCGCGTACCGCTCGCTGCTGTTCGGAACGCGCGGCGCGGCCGAGTTCATCAGCGGCGTGATCCTGTTCGAGGAAACGCTGGGCCAGAAGGACGATGCCGGCAAGTCGCTGGTCCAGGTGCTGGTCGACCAGGGGATCGTGCCCGGCATCAAGGTCGACAAGGGGACTGCGCCGCTCGCGCATGCGCCGGGCGACGACGTCACTCAGGGACTCGACGGATTGGCCGACCGGCTGCGCACGTACCGCGAGCAAGGCGCGCGGTTCGCGAAGTGGCGCGCCACGTACCGGATCGGCGACCGCAACCCGTCGCAGCTCGCGATCGACGCGAACGCGCAGCTGCTGGCGCGATACGCGGCGATCTGCCAGGAGCAGGGCGTCGTGCCGATCGTCGAGCCCGAGGTGCTGATGGACGGCGATCATTCGATCGAGCGCTGCGCCGAGGTGACCGAAGCGGTGCTGCACGAGGTGTTCGCGTCGCTGTTCCGGAACCGCGTCGTGCTCGAGCACATGATCCTGAAGCCGAACATGGTGATTCCAGGCAAGGAGCACGGCAGCAAGGCCGGCTCCGAGCAAGTCGCTGCCGAGACGATCCGGGTGCTGAAGCGGCGTGTGCCGGCGGCGGTGCCGGGGATCATGTTCCTGTCGGGCGGGCAGACGCCGGCGCAGGCGACCGAGAACCTGAACGCGATGAACGCGATGGATCCGAACCTGCCGTGGGTGCTGTCGTTCTCGTATGGACGTGCGCTGCAGGATCATGCGCTGAAGGCCTGGCGCGGCCAGGCTGCGAGCGTGGAAGCGGCGCAGAACGCCTACCTGCAGCGCGCCCGCCTCAACGGACTGGCGTGCAGAGGCCAGTACCGGCCGGAGCTGGAGAAGCAGGCCGCGTAGCCGCGGACGCCCGCGCGAGCAACGCCTGCAGCGCGTCCGCCGTCACCGGCTTGACCGCGTGCTCGTCGAAGCCCGCTTCGAGCGCGCGGCGCCGGTGCTCGCTGCCGCCGTACCCGGTGAGCGCCACCAGGTAGAGGGGCGGTGACAGCTGTCGCCGCAGCCGCCCGGCGAGCTGGTAGCCGTCGACGCCCGGCAGCCCGATGTCCAGCAGCACCAGGTCCGGTCGATGCGCGGTGGCCAGCTCGAGCGCCGGGTCGGCTTCGTACGCGGTGATCGCCCGGTGACCGATCGCGTGCAGCATTTGCGCGAGCGAATCGGCGGCATCGCGGTTGTCGTCGACGACCAGCACGCAAAGCGGCGACGTCGGCGCGTCGCCCGTGGCCGCGCCCGCGTCGGCCCCAGCCGGCGCGCCGGGCGACTGCGGCTGCGCGGCCAGCGGCAGCGCGACGGTGAACGTGCTGCCGCAGCCGGGCCCGGCGCTGTCGGCGTCGACTTGTCCGCCGTGAAGCCGCACCAGCGCACGCACCAGCGTCAGGCCGATTCCCAGACCGCCCTGCGATCGATCGAGCGCGACCGGCGCCTGCGCGAACAGGTCGAAGATCCGCGGCAGCATCTCGGCGGAGATTCCGACGCCGTTGTCGCGCAATTCGACCACGGCAGCGTCGCCGCTGCGTTGAACCGTCAGCCGGATCGTTCCCTGCGGATCGGTGTACTTCGCCGCGTTGTGCAGCAGGTTCGCGAACACCTGCGTCAACCGCACCGGATCGCCGTCGATCGTCAGGTCCGCGTCGATCCAATGCCCTTCGACCCGGTGGCGGCGCGCGTCGAGCAGCGGCCGGGTCGCATCGAGCGCGTCGCGCAGCACGTCGCGCAGCGCGACCCGCTGCCGGCGCAGCTCGATGCGTCCGCTGCTGACGCGGGATACGTCGAGCAGGTCGTCGACCAGGCGCGCAAGCCGCGCGATCTGCCGCGCCATCACGTCGAGCTGGCGCTCGCGCAGCGCCGCATCGAGGTGCGGCCGCCGCAGCAGCTCGACCGACGTCACCAGCGGCGCCAGCGGATTGCGCAACTCGTGCGCAAGCATCGCCAGGAACTCGTCCTTGCGCCGGTGCTCGTCGCGAAGCTCCGCGTTCAGCTTAGCGGTTTCGGAGCGGGCCGCATCGAGCGCCGCCGCCAGCGCATGCGCGCGCCCGGCCGCATCGCGGGCGGCCGCCGCGTCGGCAGCCGCGAGCGCGGCGGCCTGCTCGGCCTGCAGCAGCGATGCCAGCATCGGCAGCGACCGCTGCAGCGTCTCGAGCTCGGCGTCGGCGGGCACGCCCCCGAGCATCACGATCGCCACGCCGTCGATCGACAGCGCGCAGGCCGTGCAGCGCGCGCCCTTCGGCAGATCGACGACGCCGTCGTGCCGCCCGGCGCTGCGGCTGCGGGCGAGGAACTCGCGCCAGCCGGCCCCGCCGTTGAGCG
>DATLGW010000048.1:0-2053 GCA_035540315.1 Burkholderiaceae bacterium
TCGGGCGGCTCGATGCGCTGGCAGCGCTGGCCGACGATGCGCCGCCCAGCAAGCTGGGTTTCTATTGCGCCGACGCGGCCGCGGCGGCACCGCCCGCGCCCGCCGGCGCGCTCGAATCGCTGGCGTCGCGCGTGCGCAGCGGCGATGCGGGGCTGACCGCGCTGGTGCGCGATTGGCTGCACGGCTGTTTCGTCGCCGATAGCGTCGAGCAGGCGCTCGCGCGCCGGGCCGAGCTGCCTGCGGGCGCGAAGTTCGTGGTGCCGCAAGGGCATTGCGTGAGCCGGCACGCGGTGCAGTTCTTCGCCCTGGAGTCCGAGCAGGAGGGCGTGCTGGTTCGCCAGCACGAGCTGGAGAACCTGAATCGCGAGCACCGCGCGCTCGAGCTGCTGGCCGACGACGCGCGTACGCAGTCGGCGCGGATCGAGGCTGCGGCCGCCGAGCGGATGTCGCGGCTGACGCAGGAGCGCGAGGCGCTCGCGCAGGCGGCGCGGCGCGTGTCGTCGCTGCGCGTCGATGCCGAGCGGCTGGCGCAGCAGCTCGAGCGGGCCAGCCACAACCGGCAGCGGATCGAGTCGGAGCTGGCCGAGATCGCGCAGTCGGCGGCAGCGCGCGAAGCCGAGCTCGCGGTGGCCGGCGATCAGGTCGAGCAGCTCGACGTCGAGCTGGCCGAGCAACAGGAAGCGGTCGAGCAGGCGCGCGCACGAGCCGAGGAGGCCGAGCGGCGGCTGGCGGATGCGCGCGAGAGCGCGCGGCGGCTCGAACGCGAGCAGCAGGAGGCCGACTTCGCGGCGCGCTCGATCGACGCGCGGGTCGCGACGCTGAACGAATCGATTGCGCAGGGACGCCAGCTGGCCGAGCAGGCCGCGGGCGAGCGCGACTCGCTGCAGTCGCGGCTCGAGCAGCTGTCCGACGAGACCGCGCGCAGCGCGCTGCAGCAGGCGCTGGCGCAGCGGGTACAGGCCGAGCAGCAGCTGTCGGAGGCGCGGCAGCGGCTCGACGAGCTCACGCGCGAGCTGCGCGAGCTCGAGGAGCAGCGGCTCGAGCACGAGCGCGCACAGGAGCCGCTGCGCCAGCAGGTCGTCGATCTGCAGCTGAAGGAGCAGGCGGCGCAGCTGGCGGTCGAGCAGTTCGGCGAGCAGCTGCGCGAGGCTGCGGTGGACTGCGACGCGCTGCGCGCGCAGTACGACAACGACCCGCTGCCCAAGCCGAGCTGGCTCGCGGGCGAGGTCACGCGACTGGCGAACGCGATCGCGGCGCTGGGTGCGGTGAACCTGGCGGCGCTCGACGAGCTCGCCGCGGCGCGCGAGCGCAAGACGTTCCTCGATGCGCAATCGGCCGATCTGAACCAGGCGATCGAAACGCTCGAGGACGCGATCCGGCGGATCGACCGCGAGACGCGCACGCTGCTGCAGGACACCTACGACACGGTCAACCGTCATTTCGGCGAGTTGTTCCCGGTGCTGTTCGGCGGCGGGGAGGCGCGGCTCGTGCTGACCGGCGACGAGATCCTCGATGCCGGCGTGCAGGTCGTCGCCCAGCCGCCCGGCAAGCGCAATGCGTCGATCCATCTGCTGTCGGGCGGCGAGAAGGCGCTGACGGCGATCGCGCTGGTGTTCTCGCTGTTCCAGCTGAACCCGGCGCCGTTCTGTCTGCTCGACGAGGTCGATGCGCCGCTGGACGACGCGAACACCGAGCGCTACTGCGACATGGTGCGCCGGATGTCGGAGCAGACGCAGTTCGTATTCATCACGCACAACAAGATCGCGATGGAGATGGCGCAACAGCTGGTCGGCGTCACGATGCAGGAGCGCGGCGTGTCGCGGATCGTCGCGGTCGATCTCGAGGCGGCCGCCGGATTCGCGGAAGCGGCATGACGCGCGAGCTGCGCGTGCCACGCGAGCGGGTCGCGGCCCCGATGTGCACCCAGGAGGCAGCCCGATGAACACGTTGTGGGCCTCACTGCTGCTGCTGGTCATCATCGTGGTCGCGGTGGTGGTCGGATTCAACGTCTGGCAGTCGCGCCAGGAGCGGGCGCGGATGGCGCCGAAGGCGC
>DATLGW010000049.1:0-1968 GCA_035540315.1 Burkholderiaceae bacterium
GGTGCGAACCGGCGAGAAGGTCGGCAAGCCGACACTGGTCACCTATGGCGTGTCCAAGGACGAGGCGGCGCGGTTCGGGCTGCCGTGTGGCGGCACGCTGCGACTGGTCCAGGAACCGCTGGCGGACACGGCGTGGATCGACGAGGTGCTGGCCCGCACCAGCGCGCATCAGCTGGTCGCGCGCCGGCTGGATCTGGGAAGCGGCGAATCCGCGGTGACGTCGGCCACCCGTGCCGACGCGTTCGAATTCGACGGTATGCAGGTCAAGCAGGTGTTCGGGCCGCGCTGGCGGATGCTGATCATCGGCGCCGGCCAGCTGTCGCGGATCCTGGCCGAGATGGCGAAGCCGCTCGATTTCGAGGTGATCGTCTGCGATCCGCGCGAAGAGTATTCGGCAACCTGGGACGTGCCCGGCACGCGCTTCGTGCGCGACATGCCCGACGATACGGTGGTCGCGATGCAGCTCGACCCGCACAGCGCGGTGGTCGCGGTGACCCACGATCCGAAACTCGACGACATGGCGCTGCTGGAGGCGCTGAAGTCGCCGGCGTTCTACGTCGGCGCGCTCGGCTCGCGCGCGAACACTGCCAAGCGCAAGCAGCGGCTGAGACAGTTCGACCTCAGCGACGCCGAGATCGCCCGGCTGCACGGTCCGATCGGGCTGCACCTGGGCGCGCGAACGCCGGCGGAGATCGCCGTGGCGATCCTGGCTGAAGTCGTCGCCGTGCGAAACGGCGTGCCGCCGTCCCAGAAGAAGCCGGCCGATACGACGATCGATGCCGCGGGATGCGCGATCGATTGATCGGCCAACCGCCTTCGCCTGACATGCGCCGCGCCGGTGGCCCGCGCCGCGCCCGCAGCGTCGCTGCCGGCGCCTGCCTGACGGCCGCGCTGCCGGCAGCGGCCCAACTCGCCGACGTCGTCGTATCGGCCCGTCGCGACGCGCAGCAGGCATTCGACGCGCCGGCTTCGCTGCAGGCGCTCGACGCGCCGGCGATCCGCGCGGCGGGCCCGCAAGTCAATCTGTCGGAAGCGCTGAATCGGATTCCGGGCGTGGTGGTGCTGAACCGGCAGAACTACGCGCAGGACCTGCAGTTGTCGATCCGCGGCTTCGGCGCGCGGTCGACGTTCGGAATCCGCGGCGTGCGGCTGATCGTCGATGGCATCCCCGCAACGATGCCCGACGGCCAGGGGCAGGCATCGACGATCAGCCTGCCGTCGGCCGCGCGGATCGAGGTGTTGCGCGGGCCGCTCGCGCAGCTGTACGGAAACGCCGCCGGCGGCGTCGTGCAGGTTTTCACCGAACGCGGCGCGTCGCCGCCGTATGCCGAAGCGAGCGCCGCAATCGGCAGCTTCGATACCCGCCGCTACGGCCTGAAGGCCTCGGGCCGCGGCGATGCGCTCGAGTACCTGGCCGACTATTCGGATTTCTCGACCGACGGATATCGCGATCACAGCGCCGCGACGCGAAGGCACCTGAACACGCGCTGGCAGTTCGCGCTTTCGCCGGCGACGCAGCTCGCGCTGGTCGGAAACTTCTTCGATCAGCCGTGGGCGCAGGATCCGCTGGGGCTCACGCATGCGCAGTACCAGGCGAACCCGCGGCAATCGGTGCCGCTGGCGCGCCAGCAGGATGCCGGCAAGGCGGTCGACCAGCGCCAGGCCGGATTGCTGCTGCAGCATCGGCTGTCGGACGACGCCCGCCTCGAGGGGCGGCTGTACCACGGCCGGCGCGACGTCTACCAGAAGCTGTCGATTCCGCCGGCGGCCCAGCAGGCGCCCACCGCCTCGGGCGGAATCGTCGCGCTCGATCGCGAGTACTGGGGCACGGGACTGCGATATGCGCACGGCCGCCGTGTCGAAAGCGGGCGGATCGAGGTCAGCATCGGCTTCGACCACGACTCGATGCGCGAGCACCGGCGAGGGTTTCTGAACGTCGGCGGCCGTGCGCATATCGCAGTCCCGTGC
>DATLGW010000050.1:0-27005 GCA_035540315.1 Burkholderiaceae bacterium
CGTCGTGCTCGACATCGGCTTGCCCGGCATCAACGGCTATGACGTCGCACGCCAGCTGCGCCAGCATCCGGCGCTGGGCGCCGTTGCGCTGGTCGCGCTGACCGGGTACGGCCAGGATGCAGATCGCAGCCGCGCGCGCGATGCCGGCTTCGACCACCATCTGACCAAGCCGGTCGATCCGGAGCTGCTGCAGGCGTTGGTCGCGCCGCAGCAGCATTAGGCGTGTGGGAACACGCCGAGGTAGTGCGGGGAATCGGCATCCGCTGAATCCGCTGGAGCGCGACCGCTCCACCGAATGATGGGCAAAGCCCGGGTGGTGCGCCGGTTGCCTGCAGCAGGGATCGAGCGCCGGCACGCGTACCCCGGCGCAATCCCCGCATCCCCCGGAGAACCCGTCCGATGTTGTCGACTCACTCGCTGCCCGGCGCTGCCGGCGCTGAAGCCCCGATCCGGCCGCTTCGCGGCCCGTCGCCGATCCCGCCGCAGCACGATGCGCCGGCGCGGCGCGACGAGTTGTCGCACGCGAGCACGCTCGATGCGCTCGCGCTGTTCCTCGACGTGCTGCTGCCGATGATCGCGAAGGGTGTGATCGTGCGCCGGCCGGCGATGCTGCGAATCGCCGAGCGGCTCGACCTGGACCGGCGGGCCGTGCGGCGAATGCAGCGGTTGCGGGCGCGCTACGGCACGGCGCCGCTGATGCTGCCGCTGCCGGTGCGCAACCAGGCGGTGATTCTCGATCCGGCCGACGTGCACCGGGTGCTGCAGCAGACGCCCGATCCGTTCTCGACGGCGAGCAGCGAGAAGCGTGCCGCGCTCGCGCATTTCGAACCGAAGGGGGCGCTGATCTCCGAAGGCGCCGACCGCCAGGTGCGGCGCCGGTTCAACGAGGACGTGCTCGGCCACACGCGCCCGGCGCATGCGATGGCAGCCGATTTCATCGGCGTCGTCGAAGACGAAGCGGCGCAGCTGCTTCGGGTCGCGCAGCAACGCGGCGGACGGTTCGGCTGGAGCGATTTCGAGCGCTGCTGGACCCGGCTGGTGCGCCGCATCGTGTTTGGCGACGGCGCGCGCGACGATCGGCAATTGTCGGATCTGATGACGCGGTTGCGTCAGCACGCGAACTGGGCGTTCCTGGTGCCGCAACGTCCGCAGCTGCGCGAGCGCCTGCACCAGCGGATCCGGCTGCATCTGCAGCGTGCCGATTCCGGCAGCCTGGCCGCTGCGATTGCGCGGATGTCGCCGCCCGATCGCGTTGCGGTCGAGCAGCAGATCCCGCAGTGGCTGTTCGCGTTCGATCCGGCCGGAATGACCGCCGCGCGCACGCTTGCGCTGCTGGCCGCGCATCCGCAGGCGCAACAGGCGGCGCGCAACGAGGCGACTCAGCGCCGGCGCAGCGAGCTGCCGTATTTGCGCGCGTGCGCGCTCGAGGCGCTGCGGCTATGGCCGACGACGCCGCTGGTGCTGCGGCGGACCAGCCGCGACGTCGACTGGGGCGACGCGGTGCTGCCGGCGGGCAGCGGCGTGCTGATCTTCGCGCCGTTTTTCCACCGCGACGACGAGACGCTGCCGTATGCGGATCGGCTGACGCCGGAGCTGTGGCTGGGCGAGCGTACGCTCGCAGACTGGCCGCTGATCCCTTTCAGCGAGGGCTCCGGCGTGTGCCCCGGCCGGCATCTGGTGCTGCTCGTCGTCAGCGCGTTCGTTGCCGCAGTGATCGACGCCGGGCGCCTGCAGCTCGAGCCGCCCGGCCGGCTCGACGAGCGCCGGCCGCTGCCGGGCACGTTGAACCACTTCACGCTGGCGTTCCGGCTCGACGCGTGACGGGGAGCGCTTCAGGACCGCGGCCCGCGCTGCGCCGTGCCTTGCGCTCCGGCGGGCGCTACTGCAGCGTGATGTTGCCCTGCTTGATCAGCTTGTCCCACCGCGCGAGCTCCTCGCGCAGGATCTGCGCGAGTTCTGCGGACGACGCCGGCGCCGGCAGCGCCCCTTGCTTGAGCACGATGTCGGCGACCTGCGGTTCCTGCAGCGCCCCGAGCGCCGCAGCTTCCAGCCGCTGCAGCACCGGCGCCGGCGTGCCGGCGGGTGCGATCAGGAACTGACGCGGCGATGCGTCGAACCCGGGCAGCCAGTCGGCGATCGGCCGCCATTCGGCGTCGGGCAGCTTTGCCGGGCTGGTCAATCCGATCACGCGAATCCGGCCGGCCTTCACGTGCGGAATCGCGGCGGTCGCGCTGAGGACGGCGATCGGGATCTGGCCGCTGAGCAGGTCCGGCACGATCAGCGCCGCGCCGCGGTAAGGCACGTGCGTCATCGTGATTCCCGCCAGCGACTGCAGGTGCTCCATCGCCAGGTGATGCACGGTGCCGATGCCGGAGGTCGCATACAGCAGCGGCTTGCCGCCGGCTTTCGCCGCGGCGGCCATTTCCTCGAGCGATCGGATCGGCGCCTCGGCATTGACGGCGATCGCCAGCGGAAACGTTGCGACCGATGCGACCGGCGCGAAGCTGGCAATCGGGTCGAAGCTCACTCGCGCCATTGCGCGCGACGCGATCAGCAGCGCCGAGTCCGCCGCCATCAGCGTATAGCCGTCGGCCGGCGCCTTCGCCAGCGCGTCGGCGGCGATCGTGCTGCTGGCGCCAGGGCGGTTGTCGACGACGAAGTTCTGCCCGAGCCGCTCGCCGAGCTGCTGCGCGAGCGTGCGCGCGATCGCGTCGGCGCCGCCGCCAGCTGCATATCCGAGCAGCACGCGCACCGGTCGCGTCGGGTATTGCTGCGCCAGCGCGGCGCGCGGGCACAGCGCAGGGGCGGCGCCGGCTGCGATCAGCGCGGCGAGGAATCGGCGACGATCGATCATGTCAAGGCTCCGGTTGCGACGACTGGAACGGGCGGCGACGGCCGTTATACTGCACTGATTCTGCCGGTCGTTGCGAGCGCTGTCGCAGGCGCGTGAGCGGCCGAGCGCCTGGTCAAACAGAGCGGTCGCGCACGCGGCCGGCCGCTTGCTCGAAGCTCGATGATGGAACAAGGAAAGCACGCAACCGCCGCTTCGCTCGGCGTCACTCGCACCGGGGTGCCGGTGGTCGCGCAGGCGGACGTCGTGGTGATCGGCGCCGGACCCGGCGGATTCGCCGCAGCGCTGCGCGCGCGGCGCGACGGCTGCTCGGTCGTCGTCATCGAGAAATTCGACATGCCCGGCGGCGTGCACACGTCCGGCCTGCAGGGCGCCGCGAATCCCGGCGTCGGCGGCATCCACACCGAGCTGATGGAACGCTTCGCTGCGGCCGGCTGCATCTATACCGCCGACGAGACGAACCTGCCCGATTGGGCCGGCAACCCGCTGTCGCACTACGACTACTACCTGCCGCCGGGCAGCCCGTTCAAGCGCACGTCGTTCAATCCGGAGGCCGCCGGCTGCGTGATGGTCCAGATGCTCGCCGAGGCGGGCGTCAGCACGATCTACGGCGCCGCGTTCGTCGACGTCGAGCTCGAGGACGACGGGCCGGAGCGCCGGATCGCCGCGGCGATCATCGAGACCGTCGCGGGGCGGCAGGCGGTTCGCGGAACGGTGTTCGTCGAGGGCAGCGGCACGGCCGAAGTCGTCGCGCGCTGCGGCGCGCCGTTCGTGCGTGGCGGCGGCAGGCAACCGGAGACCGTGCAGGTCGATCCGCAACAGCGCCCGGTTCCCGGCGGTCTGCTGTGGATCATGTCCGGCATCGATTTCGCGGCGGTCGCCGCCTACCAGAAGCGGGAAGACGATCCAGCGCTGAGCAAGCTGATCAATGCCGCCCGTCGCGCAGGCGCTATCCCGCCGGATCTGTACCGGCCGCGGCTCCAGGGCAAGGGCGTCTATGGCGACCACTACATCGGGCATCCGACCGTCGACATGAGCCCGATCCAGGCGCCCGGCACGTTCATTTTCTGGCAGAACGTCCCGTACGAGTGGGCGCTGCACATGGACGACGACGCCGAGCACTCGGCACGCGCAAAGCGGGAGTTGCGCCGCCTGATCGACGCCGAGTGGCAGTTCCTGGTCGAATACGTGCCCGGCTTCGAGCGAGCGTTCGTCACGAACGTCGGCCGTTACGTCGGTGTGCGCGACGGCCGGCATCCGATCGGCGAATACGTGTTTTCGATCGCCGACGCGCGCCAAGGCCGCCGCTTCGCCGACGCAGTGACCCGGCCGATGACGAAGACGTTCTTCTGGGACGCGTACGCGCGCTACACGTTCGAGGTGCCGTACCGGTGCTTCCTGCCGAAGACGATCTCGAACCTGCTGCTGACCGGCGCGTCGCTGTCGTTCACGTTCGAGACGATCTTCATGGTGATGCGCAACTTCCCGTGGTGCACGCAGACCGGCGAGATCGCCGGGCATGCGGCGGCGCGCTCGATCAAGGAGGGGGTCACGCCGAAGCAGCTGCGCTGGACGCAGCCGATGTTTTGACCGACCCGTACGACCTGCAGCGTTTCGTTTCGGCACAGGACCCGGTGTTCGACCAGGTCTGCGCCGAGCTCTCGGCAGGCCGCAAGCGCACGCACTGGATGTGGTTCGTTTTCCCGCAGCTGCGCGCACTCGGTCGCAGCGCCACCGCGAAGCGCTTCGGAATCGCGGACCGCGACGAAGCACTCGCGTACTGGCGGCATCCGGTGCTCGGTCCCAGACTGAAGCGTTGCGCCGAGCTGGTGCTGGCGGTCAAGCAAGGCACGGCGAACGATGTCTTCGGCTCGCCGGACGACCTGAAGCTGAGGTCGTGCATGACGTTGTTCGCAGCGGTGGCTCCGCAGGAACCGGTGTTTGCGGAAGTGCTGCAGCGCTTTTTCGGCGGAGTGCGCGACGAGGCAACGCTGATGCTGCTGGGTTCGGCACGCGGTTGACGCGGCAACCGGCCCGATCCGCGCCCAACGACGACTGCGCGCTCGACGGCGGCACAGGGCGAGCCGGCTGCGGCCGCAACAGAGCGCCGACCAGCGGGAACTGTACTGTGCCGAATGCCCGCGCGCTGTCGGCGGCGCATCGGCGGTTGATCGCGTAACGTCGCCAACGAAACCATCGAGGAAACTGCGATGATCGACAGGAAGTTCGCGATTCTCGAGGCCCCTTCGGTGCTCGGCCTCTTTCCGCGAGGCGTCGAGACGCTGCCCGACGCGCTGCTGGGGGCGAAACTGGCCGAGCGGCTCGGTGCGCGACGCGCGGGCCGCATCGAGCCGCCGGCTTATGACGCCCGGCGAGATCCCGACACGCTGCTGCTGAACCCCCGCGGCATTGCCGCGTTTTCGGTCGCGCTCGCCGATCGCGTCGGGCAGCTGCTGGACGAAGGCGCGTTTCCCGTCGTGCTCGGCGGCGACTGCTCGATTCTGCTCGGCAATCTGCTGGCGCTGCGGCGGCGCGGCCGCTACGGGCTGCTGTTCATCGACGGCCACGCGGACTTCTACCAGCCCGAGGCCGAGCCGAACGGCGAGGCGGCGTCGATGGACCTGGCGCTCGCGACCGGCCGCGGACCGGGAATCGTGGCGGACCTGGAGGGCAGGCGACCGCTGGTGCAAGACGCCGACGTGGTCGTCTTCGGTCGCCGCGACGGTGCCGATGCCGACGCGCACGGCAGTCAGCGCGTCGAGGACACGCCGATCCGATCGATCGATCTGGCCGCGCTGCGCGCAGCCGGCGTGAACGCTGCCGCCGCGAGCGCAGTCGGGCACCTGTGCCGGCCCGCGGTGCAGGGATTCTGGATCCACCTCGATGCGGACGTGCTGGACGATGCGATCATGCCGGCGGTGGATTACCGCATGCCCGGAGGAATGTCGTGGGACGAGCTGGTGGCGTCGCTCGACATTGCAATGGCGAGCGGAAAGGCGGTCGGCCTGCACGTCACGATCTTCAATCCGGCGCTCGACGCCGGCGGAGGCATTGCGGCCGCATTCGTCGATGCGCTCGTCCGCGGACTGCGAAAATCCGGCCGATGAATCGGCATGCGCAAGAACAGGCTCATTGCGCCCGTTCGGGCGGGACGCGGCCGGCCCTGACGACGATCGGCCAGCGTACCGCTCGGGTCTGTTCGGGGTCGCCCCAGGCGCGCCGCAGTCGAGGAACGAAATCCGGCAACGGCGAGCGGCCGGTCGCGCGCTCGGCCACCGTGACCGCCGACCAGGTCTTCAGATATTCGAGCAGGTCGTTCATCGACCAGTGCAAGTCGATGTCCGGAGGCGAGGGCAAGGCGACTCCCGTGTACGGCAGTTCGATGGCGGAATAGCCGTTCACCACCAACCAGCGCTCCGGCGGCCAATACGCAGCCAGCGTCGTGTCGTGAAGCTCGTGGATCAGCCGATCGATCTGCGGGTCGATCTCGAGAAGGCCGTAGCTCGCCAGCGCCACCAGCGCGCCCGGCCGCGCGACGCGCTCGACCTCCCGCCAGAAGCGAGGCAGATCGAACCAATGCGCCGCCTGTGCCGCAACGACGAGATCCGCGGATCCCGGCGGCAGCGGCACCTGCTCTGCTGCGGCGACCACGTACGTCACCCGCGGATGGGCCGTCGCATGAGCGAGCTGCGCAGCGCTGGCATCGAGCGCCAACACCTGACCGAAGTGCTCGGCAAGGAGCACAGACAGCTGGCCGGAGCCGCACCCGCAATCGACTGCCAGCGCGCGTGCGGGCGCCGCGTCGGCCAGCAGCGCAGCCAGCTGCGGCGGATACTTCGGCCGGTGGCGCGCATAGCGCTCGGCGTTCGCCGAGAACAGATCCTTCATTTCGCGAGCCCGAGCGAGCGCGCGACGAGCAGCTTCTGGATCTCGCTGGTCCCGCCCGCGTACAGGCACCACGGTGCCTCGCGATACACCCTCGACATCGGCTCGAAGTCGAAGAAAGCCCGTCCGCCCATGATCCGCATTGCGTTGCCGACCAGCGATTGCAATTGCTCGGCGCAGTAGTACTTCGCGGTGCTCGCCGCGAGCGCCGCGTCCTTGCCCGATTCGATTGCCGCGGCCGCGACCGCCACCAGGTGTCGCATCAGCGTGACGGTCGTGTGCATCTCGACCAGCGCGAACTGCAGCGCCTGGAATGCGGCGATCGGCTGGCCGAACTGCTCGCGCTGCAACGCATGCGACTGTGCGCGCTGCAGCGCAGCCGACGCAAGCCCGAGCGCAATCGCCGCGACGGCGAAGCGCTCCAGATTTCCCATGGACCGCAACCACGGCCACGCCGCGCTCCAGCCGGCGTCGCCGCCGAGGATCGCACCGGCCGCAAGCTCCACGTCGTCGAGCCGCACCCGGCAAGGCGAGTGCCCCGTCTGCGCGACCGTCGTCAACGGCTCGATCGTGACCCCGCGTGCGCCGGGCGCAACCAAAATCACCGAAACCGCTCGCCCGTGCGCTGCCGCCGACGCGTCGCGCGCGACGACCAGCATCAGGTCCGCCGTTGCGGCGCCGGTCGTGAACAGCTTCTCGCCCCGAAGCAGCAGTCGCTCGCCGCGCCGCTCGCAGCAGGTCGTCAACGCTGCTGCATCGGATCCTGCCTGCGGCTCGGTCAGGCCGAACGCCGTCTGGCACCGCCCCTGTACGATCGCCGGCAGGATCTCGCTGCGCTGGCGGTCGTCGCCGAAGAACGACACGAAGCCGGCGCCGAAGATCGCGTTGATCATGAAGACGGTCGCGATCGAATTCGAGTGCGAGCTCAGCGCCTGCAGCACGGCGGCGAGCTCGCCGGCTTCCCCCGCCGCGAACTGCCGATCTTGCAGGAATTGCCAGCGGAACAGGTCGTGCGCCGCAAGCGTCGAGAGCACTGCTGCCACCGACTCCCGCGATTCGAGTCGCACGCCGGCGAGTTCACTGCAGGCGGCCTGGGCGCTTCGGATCCGCGATGCGCCCGAAGCGGCCGTTGCAGCGTGGTCTGCGATCATCGGTTCCATGTGCGGTTGGCTACAGCGTGCCACGGACCCGATGCGACGGCACCGTACAGAGCGGCCTCGACTCGACCGGTACAGCGCTGCACGCCCGAAAGCGATGGTTGCCTTTGGCAATGAAATACAGGATATTGGCAACTATCTGGACAGGGAGCGAGCGCGCGACGATGAAAGAGCCCGATCTGGAACCGGCGGTGGACGCGGTACGGTGGTTCAACCGGTGGTATACGCAGCATCTCGGAGCGCTCGACGAGGCCTTGCTGCAGAGCCCGTTTTCGCTTGCGGAAGCGCGCGTGCTGTACGAGCTTGCACAGCCGGAAAGTGCCGAGTCGCCGCACACGGCAACGCAGCTGTCGCGCACGCTGACGCTCGATGCGGGCTATGTGAGCCGGATCGTCCGAGGCCTTCAGCGGCGGGGGCTGATCGCATCGCGGCCGTCCGGCGCCGACGCACGGGTGCAGATGCTGCGTCTGACGGACAAGGGGCGCAGCGCGTTCTCGCAGCTGGACGACGGCGCGCGCGAGCAGGTTCGGCAGTGGCTGCAGCCTCTGCAGCCGCACGACCGCGGCGCACTGGTCGCTGCGCTGCAGACGACCGCCCGGCTGCTCGACTCGAAGCAGGCGCCGCAGGCGCCGGCCGCGCTGGTGCTGCGCCCGCATCGTGCCGGCGACATGGGCTGGGTCGTGCAGCGGCACGGCGTGCTGTATGCCGAGGAATACCGCTGGGATCAACGCTTCGAAGCGCTGGTCGCCCGCGTCGTGGCCGACTTCATCGATCGATTCGACCCTGCTCGGGAACGGTGCTGGATCGCCGAGCGGAGCGGCGAGCGGGTCGGATCCGTGTTCGTGGTGCGAAAGACCCGCAACGTGGCGCAGCTGAGGCTGTTGCTGGTCGAGCCGTCGGCGCGGGGGGCGGGGCTGGGAAGGGCGCTGGTCGACGAATCGATCCGGTTCGCGAAGCAGGCGGGTTATCGGCGCATGGTGCTGTGGACGAATCACGTGCTGGATGCGGCGCGCCACATCTACCGCCGCGCCGGCTTCGAGATCGTTCGCGAGGAGCGGCACCACAGCTTCGGCCACGAACTGATCGGCGAGACCTGGCAGATCGATCTATGATATCGGCCACGATGAACGCGCGGACTTTCATCGACGACACGGTTCACGGCTGCGTCGACGTCCACACCCACGTCGTGCCGCACGATTTTCCGGCGTATGCCGGCCGTCACGTCGATGCGCGCTGGCCGTCGATGACCGCGGCACGGCCGTGCCACCGGCACGTGATGCTGCAGGGCAGCGTGTACCGCACCGTCACGCATCAGGCGTGGGATCCGGCGGTACGCATCGAGGACATGGGCCGCACCGGCGTGCAGCGCCAGGTGCTGTCTCCGATGCCCGAATTGCTGTCGTACTGGCTCGACCCCGACGACGGCGCCGCGATGTGCCGCTTCCTGAACGAGACGATCGCCGGGATGGTTGCCGCGTCGCCGAGCGCGTTCTTCGGATTGGGCGCGGTGCCGCTGCAGGATCCGGACCGGGCGGTCGCCGAGCTCGAACATGCGATCCGATCGCTCGGATTGTCGGGGGTCGAGATCGGCAGCAACGTCAACGGCGTCGCGATCGGCGATCCGCGCTTTCGTCCGTTCTTCGCGGCGGCATGCCAGCTCGGCGCGGCTGTCTTCGTGCATCCGCTGCGGCCGTCCGGGATGGATCGGCTGATCGGACCGCCGATCTACGAGCAGGCGCTGGCATTCCCGGGCGAGATCGGGTTGGCGGCGATCTCGATGATGACCGGGGGCACGCTGGCGGCATTGCCGCAGCTTCGGATCGCGTTCAGCCACGGCGGCGGCTCGCTGCAGGTGCTCGTGCCCCGCTTGCAACAGGCATGGGAGCGTTTGGCGCCGGTCAAGGACGCCCTCGCCGAGCCCCCGCACGACACCGTGCGGCGCATGTATTACGACGACCTGCTGTACGACGCGACCGCGATCGAGTCGCTGGTGCGGCTCGCCGGCCCCGACCGGGTGATGGTCGGGACCGACTATCCGTTCAACATCATGGATCGCGAGCCCGAGTCGCGGATCCAATCGCTGGCGCTCGACGAGGAGACGAAGCGCGCGCTGCGATTTCGCAACGCGCTTCGCTGGCTCGGCGCCGGCACGTGACCGCGGTCACTCCTTGATGTCGGCGCGCTTGATCACTTCGCCCCAGAGCTTCACGTCGTCGTCGATCATCTTCGCGAACTCCTGCGGCGTCGTCGAGCGGGCCTCGACGTTGCGTTGCGTGAAGTACTGCTGGACCTCGGGGCGCGCGACGGCGGCGCGGACGGCCTCGTTCAGGCGCTTGATGATCGGCTCGGGCGTGGCGGCCGGCGCCAGCAGGCCGAACCATGCGGCAGCGCGAAAACCGGGCACTTTCTCGCCGATCGCCGGCAATCCGGGCGCAACGGCCATCGGCTTCTCGGAAGCCACGCCCAGATAGCGGATCTTGCCCGCCGAGTGCAGCGCGGCCGCGTCCAGCCCGGTCGCGAACGCCATGTGGATGTCGCCGGTCGCGAACGCGGTCATCATCGGCGCGCCGCCCTTGTACGGCACGTGGACCATCTGGGTGCCGGTCAGGTGCTTGAAGTATTCGCCGGCCAGATGCGACAGCGAGCCGTTGCCGACGGATCCGTAGTTCATGCTCGCCCCTTGCTTTTTCGCGAGCGCGAGAAACTGATCCAGGTCCTTCGCCGGCGAATCCGCCGGCACCGCCATGATCAGCGGCACGACCGCGACGATTGAAATCGGCTTGAGGTCCTTGATCGGGTCGTACGCGAGCTTGCGGATCAGCGGCTGAATCGCATTCGGTCCGCTGTTGCCGAACACCAGCGTGTAGCCGTCGGGATCGGCATTGACGACCGCCTGCGTGCCGATCGCCCCGCCGGCGCCGGCGCGGTTGTCGACGATCACCGGTTGCTTGAGCAGCTCGGTCAGCGTCGGCTGGATCGCGCGCGCCATCTGGTCGGTCGTCCCGCCGGCCGGATAGGGCACGACGATCCGGATCGGCCGCTCAGGGTATCCGGACGCTGCAACGGCGCCCGGAACGATCGCGAGCGAGGCCGCGACGGCAGCCGACGAAAACAACGATTTCATCATCTCTGTGCTCCTCCTGGTCGATATGCGGCGCGAACCGCCGCGCGTTTTCCCCAATGAACGAGACCGGCGCGTGCCGGCGCTTCAGTCGAAGCTGACCGTGCACGACCCGATGCCGCCGATCGACACCCGCAGGTGATCGCCGGCCTGGACCGGAATCATCGCGGCGAGGGAGCCCGTCAGCACGACGTCGCCGGCGGACAGCACCTCGCCGAACTCGGCCAGCCGGTTCGCGAGCCAGACGACCGAGTTCACCGGCGACCCGAGCGCCGCTGCGCCCGCGCCGGTCAATGCGACCTCGCCATTGCGCTCGAGCACCATGCCGCACATCGCGAGGTCGAGCGCCCGCGGATCGACGAGCCAATCGCCCAGCACGAACAGCGCCGACGACGCGTTGTCGGCGACGGTATCGGCAAGCCGGATGTCCCAGTTCTCGATGCGCGAGTCGACGATCTCGAAGCACGCCATCACGCCCTCGGTCGCTGCGAGCACCTCGGCGGCGGTCACTCCGGGTCCGCGCAACTCGCGCTTGAGCACGAACGCGATTTCGCCTTCGGCCTTGGGCGCGATCAGCGTGTCGCGGCGAATCCGCGAACTCGACGGCACCGACATGTCCGAGAGCAGGCAACCGAAATCCGGCTCCCCGACCTTGAGCATCTGCTGCGCCGCCTTCGACGTCAGCCCGACCTTGCGCCCGACGAGGCGGGCATCCGACGCGAGCCGCCGGCGCAGCAGGTCGCGCTGGATCGCATAGGCGTCGGCCAGCGTCATCGTTTCGTGCTCGGCAGTCAGCCGTCGGATCGGCCGCGCCGCTCGCTGCGCATCGAACAAGCGCTGCGCAATGTGCCGGACCTGCGCGGAATCGAGCGTGGTTGCAGCGTCGTTCGTCATCCGGTCCTCAGCGTTCGAGCAGGAATTCGATGTGGATCCGATTGAACGTTTCGGCGTCCTCGAACTGCGGCCAGTGACCGCAGCCCTTCATCACGACGAAGCGCGAGCCCGGGATCGAATCGGCGAGCTGCTTGCCGGTCTCGACGGTCGCGGTCGGGTCGTTGTCGGTCCACAGCACCAGCGTCGGCGCCTTGATCGATGCCCACTGCTCGGCCGACAGCGCGTAGCGCTCGCGCGCTTCGGGCGTGTGCATCGACAGGATTCGCCGCATCGCCGCCCGCATCTCGGCGCGCTCGTAGATCGCCTGCCGGCTGCGGACCAGGTCGTCGTGGACCAGCGACTTGTCGTGCATCAGCCACGCGAGCCGTGTCTTCAGCCGATCCCACGACGGGTCGTCGACCGCGAGCATCGACATTTCGCGCAACCGGGCGAGCGCCTCCCGATTCACGCGCTCGCCGCTGGCGGTGTTGAGCACCAGCTTGTCGACACGGTGCGGATGCGCGACGTAGAAATGCGACGCGACCCAGCCGCCGAGCGATTCGCCCGACAGCGAGACGCGCTGCAGGTCCGCAGCGTCGAGGAACGCCGCGAGGTGCTCGACGTAGCGGGGTACCTCGTAGTCGTAGTCGGGCTTGTCGGTGTAGCCGTGGCCGAGCATGTCGATCGCGTAGACGTCGAAGTGCCGCGCGTGCGCGTCCAGATTGCGCACGTACGCTTCGGCGTGGCCGCCGGTTCCGTGCAGGAAGATCAGTGCCGACGCTCCTTTGCGGCCCGCGTGCAGATAACGCGTTCGGATGCCGCCGGCGTCCAGGTAGCGCTGCTCGAAGTCCACGCCCTGCAGGTCGGTCCAGATCGATCGATGTTGCATGTTCATCCGCTCTTTGCCTGATGGATTCGACGTTCGCAGCCGCGCTCGCGTTTCGGCGTCAATGCGTCGCCGCCAACTCGGCCGGCTCGATGTCTCCGACCGCAGATTTGCGCGGATCCACCGGCGCGCCCCACAGGTCGAAGGACTCGCGCACCGGCGGCAGCGTTCGCGGCGCGCGCGCGCCTTGCTCAGGAAACTCCTCCATGCCGAAGCTGTACTCGATCGTCAGTCCGTCCGGATCGAGGTAGTACAGGAACATGCTGCCCGACGGCAGGTGGCGTCCGGGGCCGTTGACGATCGGCACCGACGCGTTCGTCAGCCGCCAGATCGCGCGCCCGATGTCGTCGACGTCGGACACCATGAAGTTCACGTGGTGCAAGCCGCTGCGGCCCTTGCCGTTGCCCACGCCGAGCGAGTGGTGGAACGGGTTCGGAAAGCAGCGCATGAACGTGACCGCGTCGTCGATGGAGTCGGAGACGCGGAAATTCAGCACCTGCTCGAAGAACTCGACCGTCTTGCGGTGCTCGGCGCTGCGCAGCACGACGTGCCCGAGCCGCTGGATCTTCGCGACCGTCGGCTCGAACGCAGGCGCATCGGACGGCTGCATCGCCGCGTAGAAATCGAGCGTGCAGCGGGTCACCGGCTCGAACGAGCGGATGCCGCCGACGGTGCGCATCGCAGCCGCATCGGTCGCCGGGATCTCGGTCCACGGCACGCCGGCAAGGTCGAGCGCGGCGCGCAGCGGCGCGAGCGACGCTTCCGATTCGAGCTCGAAGCCGATGCGTTTCAGGCCGGGCCGCGGCGACGGATACAGCACCAGGTCGTGATGCTTGTCGCTGCAGCGCAAGTACCGCAGTCCGCGATCGGGCGCCGCCACCGGCGCGGCAACCGGCTGCAGACCGACCCGATCGGTGTAGAACCGGGCGCTGCGCTGCGGGTCGACGACGTTCAACGCCAGGTAACCGAGTCGGCGATAGCGGATCATCTCGCGCTCACAGGATGATGCTGATCTTGCCCTGCGGGCGCAGCGCGACCAGATCGAGCATCGCGCGCTTGCTGCGAATCCGCAACCCGTCCGGCGTGCGAACCAGCAGATAGGTGCTGCGGCCGGGGTAGACGTCGTTGACCGGTCCGCGCGCGCGATGAACGATGAAATTGCAGGTCGCGGTGATCGTGTCGCCGCTGCGCCCGACGATCCGGACGTTGCCGTACAGATGACGGGTGCGCGAACGCGGGAACTCCGAATGTGCCGAGCGGCTGAGCAGGCGCCTGGCGCGCTCTGCCAGGCGGTGGCGATCGTCGTAGACGAGGAACAGCGTCGTTCGCGGATCGGCCTCGGGCGCATCGAGCGGCGGGACCAGGTACTCGGCATCGTCGGTGAACAGCGCCGTCCAGCGCTCGAGCTCCCACGCATCGAGCAGCTCGGCTTCCTCGTACAGGAAGTCCTCGACCTGCGCGCGCGTGACCTCCGCGGCAGCGCCGTCGCCGGCGCGGGAGAACACCGGCTGCGAATTCATCGGACGACGGCCCGTTCGACGTGATCGCGCTTGCGCGGGGCCGCGACAGCGTCGCGCGCAGGCACGGCCGACATCAGCTCGCGCCAACGGCGCCAGAACGTGCGCATCTGCAGCTCGTCCTGTTTCGCCGGCGCCGGTCCGTCCTCGGTCAGCATGCCCCGCGACAGATCGTTCCACTGCACCCAGGGCGACGACGCATACGCCTGCTGGCACGACTCGAGCATCTCCTGGTCGTCCGGCGTCGCGAATCCTGCCGGCCCGAGGAACTCGACGAAGTTTCGCAGCCGCAGGTCGCGCAGCACCGGATCCTCGCCCTTCGGCGCCAGCGCCCACGCACTGACCTCGAAATACGACTCCGATACCGGGTAGTAGTTCCGGATCGTCAGGCCCATGATGTCGTTGACCACCAGGTTCGGGAAGATCAGCAGGTTGCGGTCGCCTTCGCAGATCCATTCGGCGCGCTCGCGCCCGAGCCGGGCGGCCATCTCGTCGTAAGCGCGCTGGCACGCGGCTTTTGCCTCGTCGCTCCACGACGGCAGCGGCCGCGCGAGCGGACGTCCCCACGGTGTGCCCCGCACCGATTCCGAGACCGCATGACCGTTGCCCAGGTTGCGCACCCGCCCGAAGCCGCCGGCGGTGTAGTTGTCGAGCACCGCGCCCTCGCGATGGCGGATGTAGTTGAAGTACGTCGAATGCGTGCTCGCGGCGTGATAGCCGTCGGCGCTGTTCTCCTGCAGCAGCTTCCAGTTGGCGCGGGCGCTGTACGCCTGGGAGCCGGCGACGACGACCATCGCGTCCGGATCCTGCGCGGCGATGTTGCGCAAATAGTCTCCGGCGCCGGCGAGATAACTGTCGAGCGACTCGCCGTCGGCGCTGAAGTTCACGAACACGAACCCGGCGAACACGTCGAAGCGCGGCACCGGCACCAGGTTCAGCGTCGGATCGTCGCGGCAGGCCGGGGAGTAGGACTCCGGCAGCGGCCGCAGCACCGCCTTGCCCTGATCGTTGAAGACCCAGCCGTGATACGGGCAGGTGAACGCGCGCGCACGCCCCTTGTCCTCGCGACACACCATTGCGCCGCGGTGCGGACAGGTGTTGAAGAACACGTGCAGCTGCCCGTCCTTGTCGCGGTTCGCGAGCAGCGGCCGCCCGGCGATCCGGCGCGTCAGGAATTCGCCCGGCTGCGCGAGCTCGGATTCATGCGCCAGGTACAGCCAGCAGCGATCGAAGATCTGCCGGCGCTCGCGCTCGAACACCGCCGGATCGACGAACACGCGCCGGTTGACGCGGAAGATCCCTCGTTCGCGATCCTCGTGGATCGCCCAGCCGAGGTCGAGATCGGTCGTGGAGTCGTTCATTACTGGTAGGACTGGACTGGTAGGACCAGAAGTGCGACGATAGTCGCGAACCGCGGCAGCTGTCAACGGCACCGCGAATGCGGACCGATTGGATTTCGCCCGATCGCATGAGCTCACGACCTGCCTCGAATCGCGCCGCAACCCTTCCGGCGCGGCTGCCGGGACCGCCGGCGAACTCACTGGTGCGCTCGGTGCTGACGTACCTGCAGGAGCGGCGCTTCGAGCCCGGCGACCGCCTGCCTTCGGAACGGATGCTTGCCGAGAGGCTGAACGTCGGGCGCAACTCGCTGCGCGAGGCGTTCGCGGTGCTGAACAGCCTGCGCGTGATCGAGATCCGACCGAACTCGGGCGTGTACCTGCGCCGGATCTCGTCGGAGAGCAGCTTCGAGCAGATGGTGCTGCTGGCGGAGATGGGAAGCCCGCCGACGCCGCAGGAGATCCTCGAGACGATCGAGGTACGCGATCCGCTCGAGCGCGAGGCGGTGCGGCTGGCCTGCGAACGCCGCACCGAGTCGGACCTGCAGGCGCTGCGCGAGGTCGTCGAGCAGGAGCGGACGGCGGCCGGTCGCGGCGAGAACACCGCCGCGTTCGATCAGGCGTTCCACCGGCGCCTGGTCGAGTCGGCGCACAACAGCGTGCTGCTGCGGGTCCTGAATTCGTTCTACCAGCTGTCGCTGAAACGACGCGAGGTGTTCTTCTCGAACCCCGTGCGCGGGCGCGAATCGGCCGGCGATCACGCGAAGCTGCTTGCGGCGATCGAGGCGCGCGACGTCGCGACGGCCACCGCACTGATCGTGACGCACCTGCAGCGCGCGCGCCTGTACTGGTCCGAGCTGCTCGATAGCGACATGCTCAAGAGCGAGGCGGTCCGGCGCGAAGGCCGCGAGCGAGCGCCGCGGCGCTTCGCATGATCCGAAGATCCCAGGGGAATCGATGAGCGTATCGGATGCGAGAGTGGCGATCGTGACCGGTGCCGGGCAGGGCACCGGCGGCCTCGGGCGCGCGATCGCGATGCGGCTGGCCGGCATGGGCTTGCGGCTGATGGTCGCCGACGTCGACCCGAAAGTGCAGCACACCGCGCAGGAGGTTCGCGACGCGAGCGGGGGCGACGCACTATGGTTCGCCGGCGACCTGTCCGACGAAGCGCAGGTGGTCCGGATGGTCGATCAATGCGTGGACCGCTTCGGGCGCATCGACGTGCTGGTCAACAACGCCGGCGGCGGGATCATCAAGCCGTTTCTCGAGCACGATGCCCAATCGCTCGCGACGACGCTCGCGCGCAACCTGTGGACGGCGATCTGGTGCTGCCACAAGGTGCTGCCGCACATGGTCTCGCGCAACCACGGCCGGATCGTGAACATCGGCGCCGATTCGCTTCGCACCGGCATCCCCGACCACGCCGGCTACAACGCCGCCAAGGGCGGAGTCGTCGGCATGATGGTCGGGCTGGCGAAGGAGTTCGCCCGCTACGACATCACCGTCAACACGGTGTCGCCGTGCGTGATCAACACGCCGCGGCAGATCGCGCGGCGCCAGTCGGATCCCGACTACGCGCTGGCGTTCGAGCGCGTGGTGCCGAAGGGCCGCGGCGCCGAGATCGACGAGGTCGTCGACCTGGTGTGCTTTCTCGCCGGCGAGCGCGCGGGGTTCATCACGGGGCAGGACATCAGCGTCAACGGGGGCAGCGCGATGCCTTGAGCCGCCGGCGCAAGCCGGCGAGACATCAACCGCCGACGCCGCCCGGGCTCAGCGACGCGATGTACGCCTCGCCGGTCTTGAGCACATGGCGGAACAGGATCTCACCGACGTAACGCGTGTCGCGCAGCTCCATCGCCGACATCACGAGCTCGTGCTCCTTGACCGATTCCTGCCATCGGGCGTTCGACGTGATCGCGATGAAGCGTGGTCGTCGCGCCCGGGTCATCAGGTCCGCATGGGTGCGGCTGAGCTCGGCATTGTCTGCGAGCGCGATGATCGTCTCGTGGATCCGATGGTTCAGGGCGAAATACCGAGCCCGGTCGCTACGGGCGAAGTGAATCAGCATTTCCTCGTGCATCGCCCGCAGCTCGGCGAGCTGCGTGTCGCTCGCATGCTGCGTGACCGTCTCGACTGCAAGGCGTTCGAGCGCGGCGATGACAGAGAACAAGTTGCGGATTTCCTGATTCGTGGGGCTCGTGACTTTTGAGCCGCGGTTCGGGAGCAGCTCGACCAGGCCCTCGGCCGCAAGCACCTTGAGCGCCTCGCGGATCGGCGTGCGCGACACCCCGAGCGCCTCGCACAGCTCCTTCTCGTTGATCCGCTCGCCCGAACCCAGCGTGCCCTGAACGATCATCTGCCGGATCCGGTCGCAGGTGTCCGAATGGATCCCGTGCCGGCGCGCGCGGCGCCCGGGACCGGCACTGCCGTTCAGGCCTTGACCCGCGTTGGGAGCGTCACCGGCTGAGGTCATGTCGTCCGATCCTGAGGCACCGGGTCGGTGCAAAGGGGTCCATTTGAATGCACTTCGACCTTCTGGAGTGCAAATTCTTGCTCCATTGGCCATTGTATGGCCAGGCGTCCTGGGAACTTAATTAAATTCGTTGCGATGCCAATTCGCTCGTGCGAGCATACGGCCACGATCTTCACCACCGAGGGACCGTCCATGAACCGTCGCCGATCCTTGTCGCTCGCGGCCGCGGCCGCTGTTTTCGTCGCCGCCGCGAGCATTGCCGCACCCGAAGCCGCCGCGCAACAGCGCCTCCGCGTCGCGGGCAATTTCCCGATCGACCACACGGCGACGCAAGCGATGGAAGTCTTCAAGAAGGAGGTCGAGCGCCGCACGAACGGCGAATTGCAGATCGACCTGTTCCCCGCGATGCAGCTGGGCGGCGCGAACGAGAACGTCGATCAGGTCCGGTCCGGCACCGTCTTTGCCATCGTCACGTCGATCGCGTACTTCACCCGGATCGTGCCGGAGTACGAGGCGGTCAGCCTGCCGTTCCTTTTCAAGTCGCGCGACGATGCATTCAAGGTGATCGACGGGCCGATCGGCAAGCTGTTCGACGAGAAGATGGCCCAGAAAGGCTTCATCAGCCTGGGGTACGGTGAGCTGGGCTTCCGGCACGTGACGAACAACGTGCGCCCGATCAAGTCGGTCGCCGACTTCAAGGGACTGAAGATCCGGCTGCAACCGAACGAGGTCCACCTAGAGACGTTCCGCGCGCTCGGGGCGAACCCGGTCGCGATGGACATCAAGGAAGTGTATTCGGCGATGCAGCAGGGGGTGCTCGACGGGCACGAGAATCCCTACAACATCATCTTCACACGCCGTTTCCACGAGGTGCAAAAGCATCTGTCGAATTCCGGCCATTTCTACGACTTCATCAATGCGGCGGCGAACAAGCGGCTGTTCGAGCGGCTGTCGAAGCCGCATCAGCAAGCGGTCGTCGAGTCGATGCACGCGGCGATGAAGTGGCAGCGCGCCGAGGCGGCGAAGCTCGATGACGGATGGCGGGAGAAGCTGATCCAGGCCGGCATGACGTTCACGCCGCTGTCGGACGAGGCGCGCAAGGAGCTGCGGGCCGCGACGGCCGGAGTCGTCCAGTCGCTGAAGAAGCGGGTCGACCCGGCCGTCATCGACAAAGTCCTGAGCGCGGCCGACTGATGCCCGCGGACCTCGCGCGCCGGGATCGCTCGGACGGCGGCGGCGCGAGCGCCGGGACATCCGGGGCCAGAGCCGACCCGGTTCATCCGGCTTGGGCGCGGATCCGGCCGTGGGTCGAGCGGCTGGATGCAGGGTCCCGCTGGGTCGTCATCGCGGCGATGGGCGCGATGACGATCATGATCTCGCTACAGGTGTTCTGGCGTTATGTGCTGGAGTCGTCGATCGATTCGGCCGACGAGCTGTCGCGACTGTTCTTCGTCTGGGTGATCTTCCTGTCGATTCCGCACGGGGTCCGTTACTCGGTCCACGTGGGAATCGACCTGCTGGTGGCTTTCCTGCGGCACCAGACCCGCGAACGGCTGTTCCGTCTCGTGTCTGCGCTCAGCGCGCTGCTGATGCTGTCGGTGTTCTATGCCGCTGTCATCGCGACGATGGACAAATGGCAGGAGATGATGCCGACGCTTTCGATCAGCGCCGGCGTCTACTACGTCGCCGTGCTGATCAGCGCTGCGCACTCGTTCGTGCACCTGCTGCTGTTCGCGCTGTTCGGCCGCAATGCCTGGGGAGCTCAGTCGCTGTGACGGCAATGCTGGTGGGCGTGTTTTCGGTGTTCGCTGCCGTCGGCATGCCGCTGGCATTCGCGCTCGGATTCGCGGCGCTCGCGGTGCTGCATTACGAGGGCTTCGACGTCGTGATGATGGCGCAGCGGATGATGCATGCGGTCGACAGCTTTCCGCTGATGGCGATTCCGCTGTTCATGCTGGCCGGCGAGCTGATCGTCAAGGCCGGCATGATGGAACGGCTGATCGCGTTCTCGAACAGCCTGGTCGGCCGGGTGCACGGCGGCCTCGCGCACGTGACGATCATCGCCGGTACGATCCTCGCGTCGGTCACGGGCGCGGCGGTCGCTTCGGCGAGCGCGCTCGGCAGCTCGCTGGTGCCGGCACTGAAGAAGCATTATCCGGACGGCTATTCGTGCGCGGTGATCGCGTCCGCGGCGAACCTGGGGCCCGTGATTCCGCCGTCGAACGCGATGATCGTCTATGCGCTGATGGCGGGATCGTCGGTGTCGGTCGGCGGCTTGTTCATCTCCGGGATCGTTCCGGGGCTGATTCTGGCCGGCGGATTCATCGTCATTGCGAGCATCGTGTCGTGGCGCCGCAAATATGCGCTGACCGGAGACCGCCTCTCGCTGCGCAACGCATGGCTGCAGTTCCGCCGAGCGTACGCGATCCTGCTGATGCCGGTCGTCGTCGTCGGAGGCATCATCGGCGGCATCTTCACCGCGACCGAAGGCGCCGCGATCGCAGTCATGTACTCGTTGATCGTCGGCCTGCTCGTCACTCGCAAGCTCAAGCTGTCGGACCTGCCTGGATGTCTGTTTCGGGCTGCGGTCACGTCGTCGATGGTCGGTGCGTTGATCGCATTCGCGGCGACGGTGACGTTCCTGCTGACGATCGACATGCTGCCGCAGCGGATGTCCGAATGGGTCGTGGCCATGACGTCCGAGCCGATGGTGTTCGTCGTGATCACGATGCTGCTGCTGATCGCGGTCGGCATGTTCCTCGAATCGAACGCCGCATACATCATGCTGGTGCCGTTGTTCGCGCCGATCGCAGATGCGTTCGGGCTCGACCCGCTGTGGTTCGGCTTCCTGTTCATGTTCAATCTGGTGATCGGGATGATGACGCCTCCGGTGGGCGTGCTGTTCTTCGTGATGAGCGGCATCACCCGGGTTCCGATGGGAACGATCGTCCATCACGCGACGCCGTTCGTGGTGTTCCAGTTCGTCGTGCTCGCGCTGTGCATCGTGTTCCCGCCGCTGGTGACCGCGCTGCCGCGTGCGCTCGGCTACTGAGCGCCTCCTTGCCGAGGAGAAACCGGTGACCGCTGAACGCCTCGAACTGTTGCTGACGGGCGCGGTCGCCGTGACCGGCGACCCCGAGCAGCCGCTGATCGACGATGCGCTGATCGGAATCCGCGGCTCGCGGATCGCGACCATCGGGCCGGCGCGGCGGGACGCGCCGCTGCCAGCCGCAGACCGGGTGATCGCGCTGGACGATCACCTCGTCGTTCCCGGCTTCGTCAACGTCCACACGCACGCGATCCTGACGATGGTGCGCGGCGTGGCCGAGGACATGGGCTTTGCGCCGGCGTACACGCCCGGCGTGCCCCACGGGCACGAGGTAACCGAGGAGGAGGCGGTCGCGCTCGCGCGGCTCGGCGCGCTGGAGGCACTGCTGTTCGGGTCGACGCTGATCAACGACAGCTACGTGCATGCGGACCTGACGCTGCCGGCGATGGCGGATGTCGGTCTGCGGGTGTATGCATGCGGGCGGATCCACGACGTGGATTTCTCACGGGTGCACCTGGGCGAATGGGAGCACAAGGACGCGATCGGCGACTCGACGCTGGCCGCCGCGATCGAGCTGCAGCGAAAATGGCACGGCCAGCGCAACGGCCGCGTCGGCGTGCAGCTGACGCCGCATGCGCCGGACACCTGTTCCAGGCGGCTGCTGCAGCAGATCTCCGACTACGCGGCAAGACATCGCCTGCCCGTGGCGACCCACCTGTCGCAGAGTCGACTGGAGAACCGGCGGATCGAGGAACGCGAGGGCTGTTCGCCGACGCAGCTGCTGCAGGACGTCGGCCTGCTGAACGATCGGCTGCTCGCTGCGCACGGGATGTACCTGTCCGACGACGACATCGAACGCGCAGGGCGCGCCCGGATCAACCTCGCGCACATCCCGAAGGGAAATGCGACCGGCGGCCGGATCGCGCCGACGCGGGCGCTGCGTTCAGCGGGGGCGAACCTGTGCCTGGGCACCGACAACATGCACGCCGACATGATCGAGGTGATGCGCTGGGCACTGTGCATGGCTCGAATCCAGAGCGGGGCGATCGACGAGGAGTGGCAGCCCCGACACGTTCTGGAAATGGCGACGATCAACGGCGCACGCGCAATGGGGCTCGAGCACGAGATCGGCAGCCTGCAGCCGGGAAAGCGGGCGGACATCGTCTGCATCGACACGCGCCGGCCGCACCTGGTGCCGCGGATCAATCTGCTCGGCAATCTGGTGCACACCGGGCAGGGCAGGGACGTGTCGATGGTGTTCGTCGACGGCGAGGTCGTCGTCGAGGACGGCCGCCCGACCCGAGTCGATTCGCAGCAGATCCTCGACGATGCGCAGGCTGCCGCCGCGGCGTTGTGGGATCGGGCGCGCAAACAGGCATGAACGGAGGCGGTTTGAAGATCCTGCTGGTGAATCCGAACATCTCGCAGAGCGTCACCGACTTGATCCGCGAGGAGGCGATGCGGGTCGCGCTGCCGGATACCGAGATCACGACCGCGACCGCCGATTTCGGGGTCGCGTACATCGAGACGCCGGCCGAAGCCGCCGTGGGCGGCTATGCGGCGCTGAAGATGCTGGCCGAGCATCACCCGGGCCATCAGGCAGCGGTCGTCGCGGCCTTCGGCGACCCCGGCGTCGAGGCGGCGAAGGAGATCCTGCCGATTCCCGTGATCGGGCTGACCGAGGCGGCGTTGTCGGCGGCATTGCTGCTCGGCGGCCGGTTCGCGATCGTCGGAATCTCCGCCCGGATCGGCGCCTGGTATCGCCAGACGGTCGAGCGGCTGGGGCTCGGCTCGAGGTTCGTCGGCTATCGGGGCCTGCGCGGCTCGTTCGCCGACGTCGGTTCGGTGCAGCGCGACGAGAAACAGCTGCTGCTCGAGCTGTGCATCGCGTGCGTCGAGCAGGACGGTGCCGATGCCGTCGTGCTCGCCGGCGCCCCGCTCGCGGGGCTTGCCCGGCAGATCACGGACCGCGTGCCGGTGCCGCTGATCGACGGCGTCGGCAGCGCGGTGCGGATGGCCGAAGCGCTCGGCCGCAGCGGCTTTGCACCCCGACGAAGCGGCGCGCTCGCGCCGCCGCCGGCCAAGGGGCATGCGGGGCTGCCGGAGCCGCTTGCGGCTTTGATCGGAAGGACACGCTGAAGCTCAAATCGAACCTGCTGCAGGCCCGAGAACGATGAATTCATCTTACGAGACGATCGTCCGAAACGCGGACGTGGCGACGGCCGGTGAAACGTTCCGGTGCGACATCGGAATCGCAGACGGCCGGATCGTCGCGCTGGCCGAGCGACTGCATGCCGACGCCTCGACTCGCGTGATCGACGCGGCAGGCCGTCTGGTCACGCCGGGCGGCGTCGACGGCCACTGCCATCTCGATCAGCCGATGCCCGAGCCGATGCGCATGGCCGACGATTTCACGTCGGGCACGCGCTCGGCGGCCTGCGGCGGGACGACGACCGTCATTCCGTTCGCTGCGCAAGTCAAAGGGCGGTCGCTGCGCGACGCGGTCGACGACTATCACCGGCGCGCGACAGGCCGCGCGTCGGTCGACTATGCGTTCCATCTGATCGTCAGCGATCCGACGCCGCAGGTGTTGAGCGAGGAATTGCCGGCGCTGATCGGCGAAGGCTACACGTCGTTCAAGCTGTACATGACCTACGAGGACCTGAGGCTGTCGGATCAGCAGATCCTGTCGGTGCTGGAGCTCGCGCGCCGGCACGGGGCGATGTCGATGATCCACGCGGAGAACGCCGATGCGATCGCATTCCTGACCGAACGGCTGCTTGCCGCCGGCAAGACCGCTCCGCGCTTTCACGGGCTGTCGCGTCCGATGCCGATCGAGCGCGAAGCGACGCACCGCGCGATCACGCTGGCCGAGCTGGTCGACGTGCCGATCCTGATCGTTCACGTATCGGGCGCCGAGGCCGTCGAGCAGATCCGCTGGGCCCGCGGCAAGGGCCTGAACATCTTCGCCGAAACCTGTCCGCAGTACCTGTTCCTGACGCAGAACGACCTGGGGCTCGACGGGTTCCATGGCGCGCGTTGCGTGTGCAGCCCGCCGCCTCGCGACGAGCGCAACCAGCAGGTGATCTGGGACGGCCTGGCCGACGGGCTGTTCACGATCGTTTCGTCGGATCACGCGCCGTTCAACTACGACGATCCGTCGGGCAAGCGGCTGGGCGGCAAGGAGCCGGCGTTTCCGTACATCCCGAACGGGATTCCGGGCCTGGAGACGCGGCTGCCGCTGCTGCTGTCCGAGGGGGTGCTCGCCGGCCGGATCACGATCGAGCAGTTCGTCGCGCTGACGTCGACGAATCCGGCGCGGCTGTACGGCCTGTATCCGCAGAAAGGAACGATCGCGATCGGCGCCGATGCGGACCTGGTGATCTGGAACGCCGGCGAACGCGTGACGATCACCAACGAGCGTCTGCATCACGCCGTCGACTACACGCCTTACGAGGGGCGCGAAGTGAACGCATGGCCGTCGATGACGCTGCTGCGCGGCGACGTCGTCTGGGACGGTCGCGCGTTCACCGGCAAAGCCGGTAACGGCAAGTTCCTGCGTTGCGGGCTGCCGCAGCCGGCGCGGCCCAAGGGCCGGGCACCGGACTGGCTGCAATGAAAGGGCGCCGGATCGGCAAGCCTGCCATCCGGCGCTCGCTCCGCTTCGCCGACCGTGCGATCGCGGCGGTACGGCGCTAGGATTCCAGCACGACGCCGGACAAGACGATGCGCGGGAGCTATGTGATCCCGTGATTTGACATAATATACCTTATGCGCAATCAGGTGCGGACCCGGCGCCTCCAGGCGAAGGATGCGACCGGGCCCGCTGCCGCCAATGTCATTCCTGCATCAGCACGCCCGAGCCGCCCAGCTCGGCGGGAACGTCTTTCTGCTTCGGCAACCCATCGCGGATCGGCAGCACGGTTTCCTGGTAGTGAACGTGCAGCATCGGCTTGAATGGAAGCTGCGGAATCGTCGCCGCATAGACGTCGACGAGGCCCATTCCCGGATGATCGGTCAGCAGGTGGCCGCCGCAGTTCTTGCACCACTTGCGGATGCTGTTCGGCGTCTTCGCATAGCTGCCGATGCTGTCGGCGCCTTTCGTGATCCGTACCGCGTCAGGTTTCCACAGCGAGAATGCATTGACCGGGCCGGCGGACCACGAGCGGCACGACGTGCAGTGGCAATAGCCCATCGCAACCGGGTCGCCCGTCGCGGTCAGAGAGACCGTACCGCAAAAGCAGCTCCCAGCATATTCACCCATCTCGGATCTCCTCGGTTTTCCTCCGGCGGCGGTCGGCCCCCGATGCCGGCCGCCTCAGCGCGGGTGATTCCGAACCCGCGGTCGTGCTGCGAATCAGTTCGGGAATTCAAAGGTAGTCCGATCGGCGTGCGGCGACAAGGCCGCGCGCGGGAAAGCCAGCGTCCGTCCTCGAGTGAGCTGCCGCGGGCCGAGCCGGCTTCTTCGAAGCCTGCGTAATGCGTCAGCGCCCGGCGCCCGGGAAGTTGTAGTACTTGCGCCGGTATTCCGCTGCCCGCTCGTCGAGCCACCGGGCCAGCTCCTCGTCGCGATGAGCGCGCGCATATTCGGCGGCGGTCCAGCCGCCCTCGTTCTTCAGCGTCGGATCGGCACCCTCGTCGACCAGCATCCGGGCGATCGTGAAATGCCGGTGGCGCACCGCCATCATCAGCGGCGTGGTGCCGTTCGGCGACACCGCATCGATGAATGCAGCGCGCTCGAGCAGCATGCGCACGATCTCGGCGTTGCCGCCGGTGACGGCATAGTGCAACGGTGTCCAGCCCGGCTTGTTCGGCTCCGCGCCGCGCGTCAAAAGCAGCTGAACCGTGCGTGCATCGCCGTGATATGCCGCCAGCATCAACGCGTTTTCTCCCTTCGGGTCGACGGCGTTCAAGTCCGTAGCCAGCAGCGACGCCAGCGTCCGGGCCACCTCGAACGACTTCTCGCGCGCGGCGGCGACGATTGCCGGAACCCCGTTGCGGTCGCGCGCATTGGCGTCGGCGCCGCGAAGCAGCAGCGTGCGTACTTCGCTGGCATTGTCGAGCCGCACGGCGCGAAACAGCTCATCGACCGAGGTCGCGCCCGCAAGCGGCGCCAGCGTGAACAGCCACGCCAGAGCGATCGCGCCCAGCGCACCGCGCAGGCTGAGCGTCGGACGCTCTCGTTTTCTGATGAAAGAAGGTCGCGCACTCATCGAGAATCAGCTTTTGAAAGCTAGGCCGAGAGCTTGAAAAGACGTCGGAAATTCGCGGTCGTGATCTCGCCGATCTGCTCCGGCGCAAGCCCTCGAAGCTCGGCCAGCTTCTCGGCCACGTGTCGCACGAAGCCAGGTTCGTTCGTCTTGCCGCGGAACGGCACCGGGGCCAGGTACGGCGAGTCGGTTTCGATCAGCATTCGGTCCAGCGGGACCTGGCGGGCGACGTCGCGCAGGCTTTCGGCGTTCTTGAACGTGACGATGCCCGAGAACGAGATCATGAATCCGAGGTCGAGCGCGGCTCGCGCCGTTTCCCAGGTCTCGGTGAAGCAGTGCATGACGCCGCCGGCGGCGTCGGCGCCCTCTTCGCGCAGGATCCGGATCGTATCCTCGGCAGCGGCTCGCGTGTGCACGACCAGCGGCAGCGACGTCGTGCGCGCGGCGCGGATGTGGACGCGGAACCGCTCGCGCTGCCACTCCAGATCGCCGGTGAGCCGGTAGTAGTCGAGACCGGTTTCGCCGATTGCAATCACCTTCGGGTGACGGGCGTGCTCGACCAGCGTGGCCACGGTCGGCTCGACGGTTCCCTCGTAATCCGGGTGCACGCCGACGGTCGCGTAGAGCATCGGGTGCCGCTCCGCGG
>DATLGW010000051.1:0-9195 GCA_035540315.1 Burkholderiaceae bacterium
GTGCTGGCGCCGACGGTGCCGATCCCCAGCAGCCCGACCCGGACCGGTGGCAGCTTCGAGACCGCCATGGGTCAAGCCGCCGCACGCGGCATCAGGCCGTCCTTGCGGAACATGTCCTTGATGCCGCGGACCGCCTGCCGCAGCCGCTGCTCGTTCTCGATCAGCGCCAGCCGCACGTAACCGTCGCCGTACTCGCCGAAGCCGATGCCGGGCGATGCGGCGACCTTCGCGTCCTCGAGCAGGCGCTGCGAGAACTCCAGCGATCCGAGCGCCCGGTACGGCTCGGGGATCGGCGCCCAGATGTACATCGATGCGCGCGGCACGTCGACCATCCATCCCGCCTCGTGCAGCCCCTTGGCCAGCACGTCGCGGCGCCGCTGGTACGTCTGGCGGATCTCCTCGACGCACTCCTGCGGGCCGTCGAGCGCGGCGATCGACGCGACCTGGATCGGCGTGAACGTGCCGTAGTCGTGATAACTCTTCATCCGGGCGAGCGCTGCGATCAGCTCGGCGTTGCCGACCATGAAGCCGATCCGCCAGCCGGCCATGTTGTAGCTCTTGCTCATCGTGAACGACTCGACGGCGACTTCGCGCGCGCCCGGCACCTGCATGATCGACGGCGCCTTGTAGTCGTCGAACACGATGTCGGCGTACGCCAGGTCGTGCACGACCAGGATGTCGTGCTGGCGCGCGAGCGTTATGACCCGCTCGAAGAACGCCAGGTCGACGCAGATCGCGGTAGGGTTGCTCGGGAAGCCGAGGATCATCATCTTCGGCTTCGGCGACGTCGCCTCGATCGCACGCTGCAGCTCGGCCAGGAAATCGACGCCCGGCGTCATCCGCACCGACAGGATGTCGGCGCCGGCGATCACCGCGCCGTAGATGTGGATCGGATAGCTCGGATTCGGCACCAGCACCTTGTCGCCGCGATCCAGCGTCGCCAGCATCAGGTGCGCCAGCCCCTCCTTCGAGCCGATCGTCACGATCGCTTCGGAGTCGGGATCGAGCTCGACCTGGTAGCGGCGTGCGTACCAGTCGGCGATCGCCTTGCGCAGCCGGGGAATCCCCTTGGAGACCGAATAGCCGTGCGTGTTCGGCCGCCGCGACGCCTCGACCAGCTTGTCGACGATGTGCTGCGGCGTCGCCCCGTCGGGGTTGCCCATGCTCAGGTCGATGATGTCGTCGCCGCGCCGCCGCGCCGCCATCTTGCGCTCGGCAGTGATGTTGAACACGTACGGAGGCAGCCGGTTGATGCGCGAGAACTCGCGTTCGCGGGAGGATTCGGAGCTCATGTCGGATTAACCGTGGATCGCGGCCGATCATGCGCCGCAGCATGTTTGAGGCAGGTGATAATGTATCGTACTTTCAACGGTTTGCCGGCGACGGCCGCGCCAGATGAAGCTGCAATCCGACGATCCGACGCCACACAACCAGGTGACCGGGTACGGCGCCGGATGGATCGAGGTCAACGGCGAGCGGCACCAGGGCTCGATGATCCTGGTGCCGGACGCGCCGGTCGTGCGCTGGGCGGCCGACCGGTTCGAGGAGCTGGCGGTCGAGCACTTCGAGGTGCTTGCGCAACGGCAGCCGGAGGTGGTGCTGATCGGCACCGGCGCCCGCCACCGGTTCCCGCACCCGCGGCTGACCGAGCCGCTGGCGCGGCTGCGGATCGGCGTGGAGGTGATGGACACGCAAGCGGCCTGCCGCACCTACAACATCCTGATGGCCGAAGGTCGTCGCGTGGTAGCCGCACTGATCAGCATCTAGCTTTTCCGGCAGGCGGCTGTGCTATCGTTGGGCCCACTGTGCGCACGGATGTGTCGTCGAAGTGACGGTGAAGGTCGGTCAGAAGGTTCCCGACTTCACGGCCGATTCGACCGGCGGCCCGATCAGGCTGTCGGACCTGAAGGGCCAGAAGATCGTGTTGTACTTCTACCCGAAGGACAACACGCCCGGCTGCACGACCGAAGGCATGCAGTTCCGCGATGCCTACCCCCGATTCCAGCGCGCCGGCGCCGCGGTGTTCGGCATATCGCGCGACAGCCTGAAGTCGCACCAGTCGTTCAAGTCGAAGCTCGGCTTTCCGTTCGAGCTGATCGCCGATCCCGACGAGACGCTGTGCGAGCTGTTCGGCGTGATGAAGCTGAAGAACATGTACGGCCGCCAGGTCCGCGGCGTCGAACGCTCGACGTTCGTCATCGACGACGCGGGCCGTCTGGCGCGCGAGTGGCGCGGCGTGAAGGTTCCCGGCCACGTCGACGAGGTGCTCGAATTCGTCAGCTCCGAATGACGGCGGTCAGCGGCCGCCGAGATCCTCCGTTGCGCCGATTCACCCACCCCGCAATTCGTTGCGGCCTCTGAAGCGAGCTCCATGCCACTACCCAAAGCGCCGAACAAGCCTGCCACTTTGCTCGACCTGAGCGCGACCGTGCTCGCGCGCCCGGCGCGACCGAAGCCCGCGACGCCGCCACCGGCCGACGCGCCGGTCGTGTCGGAGGAGCCGGCGGTCGCGCAGCCGGTCGCGCCGAAGGAGCGCGCCGCGGCGCCGGCGACGGCGGCGAAGGTCACGCGGCTGGGGCCGGCGCGGCCGCCGAAGCTGTTCGTGCTCGACACCAACGTGCTGATGCACGACCCGTCGAGCCTGTTCCGCTTCGAGGAGCACGACGTCTACCTGCCGATCATGACGCTCGAGGAGCTCGACGATCACAAGAAGGGGATGTCGGAGGTCGCGCGCAACGCTCGCCAGGTCAGCCGCACGCTCGATTCGCTGATCCACGACGAGCATGGGATCCAGGAGGGACTCGCGCTGTCGAAGATCGGCAACCGCGAGGCGCGAGGTCGCCTGTACCTGCAGACCGAGGCGATCGAGGCGACGCTGCCGCTGTCGTTTCCGGCCGGCAAGGGCGACAACCAGATCCTGGGGGTCGTGCAATCGCTGCAGCAGCGTTATCCGGAGCGCTCGATCGTGCTGGTGTCCAAGGACATCAACATGCGGATCAAGGCGCGCGCGCTCGGGCTGCATGCCGAGGACTACTACAGCGATCGCGTCGTCGAGGATCTCGATCTGCTCTATTCCGGCACGCTGGCGCTGTCCGAGGACTTCTGGGACAAGCACAGCAAGGGAATGGAGTCGTGGCAGCAAGGCGGCTACAACTACTACCGGATCACCGGTCCGGCGGTCGCGAAGTTCATGCTGAACCAGTTCGTCTACCTCGACGGCGAGCTGCCGCTGGCAGCTCAGGTCAAGGAGATGATCGGCCGCACCGCCGTGCTGCAGACGCTGCGCGACTACGGCCACCTGAAGAACGCGGTCTGGGGAATCACCGCGCGCAACCGCGAGCAGAACTTCGCGCTGAACCTGCTGATGAACCCCGAGGTCGACTTCGTCACGCTGCTCGGGCAGGCCGGAACCGGCAAGACGCTGCTCGCGCTCGCGGCGGGGCTGGCGCAGACGCTCGAGCAGAAGCGCTACAGCGAGATCATCGTCACGCGCGCGACCGTTCCGGTCGGCGAGGACATCGGCTACCTTCCCGGCACCGAAGAGGAGAAGATGCAGCCGTGGATGGGCGCGCTCGAGGACAACCTCGAAGTGCTCAATCAGGGCGATGGCGCCGGCGGCGAATGGGGCCGCGCAGCCGCGACCGACCTGATCCGCTCGCGCATCCGCGTCAAGGCGTTGTCGTTCATGCGCGGGCGCACGTTCATCAACAAGTTCCTGATCATCGATGAGGCGCAGAACCTGACGCCCAAGCAGATGAAGACGCTGATCACGCGCGCCGGCCCCGGAACGAAAGTCGTGTGCCTGGGCAACATCGCGCAGATCGACACGCCGTACCTGACCGAGGGCTCTTCCGGGCTGACCTACGTCGTCGACCGCTTCAAGGGATGGGCGCACGCCGGGCACGTGACGCTGCAGCGCGGCGAGCGCTCGCGTCTCGCCGACTTCGCCGGCGAAGTGCTGTAGCGCTTCCCGCGGGCGGCGCGCTCACCGGTCGCAGCCCGCGATGTCCGCTCCGCGGCAGCACGTCGACGACCGGTCGCGCCAGCCCGCGCCGCTCGACGCGGTCGCGCCGCCGCAGCGCGAACCGATCCTGGACGTGCTGCGCGGCGTCGCGGTGCTCGGGATCCTGCTGGTGAACGTCGACTTCATGCGGGGTCCCGACGGCTTCGGCGCGTTCTGGAGCACCGCGCCGGCTGCGTATGACCAGGCGGCCGACCGGATCGCGCAGTTCGCGGTCGGCTGGCTTGCCACCGGCAAGTTCCTGTCGAGCTTCGCGATGATGTTCGGCGCCGGCGCGGCGCTGATGTCGGCGCGTGCGTTCGAGACTCGCGCCTCGCCGCGGCCGCTGCTCAAGCGCCGCTACCTGTGGTTGATCGTGCTGGGGCTCGCGCACATGACGCTGCTGTTCCCGGGCGACATCCTGCTGTCGTACGGAATCACCGGGCTGCTGATGCTCGCGTTCGTGCACAAGCCGCCGCGATCACTGATCCGGTGGGGCCTGGTGTTCCTGGTCGGCACGGCGCTGCTGATGGCTTGGCTGTCGGCGCTCGCGCCGTGGGAGGACCCCGATGCGGGCGCGGCCTGGGCAGCCGCCGAGCGCGCGGCGACCGTCGCCGCGTTCCAGCAAGGCGGGTATCGCGACATCGTCGCGATGCACGTGTGGCAATCGGTTTGGCTGCAGATCCCTGCACTGCTGTTCGTGCCGTGGACGCTGGGTTTGTTCCTGTTCGGATTCGCGGCCGCACGTTCGGGGCTGCTTGCGGCGCTGGGTCAGCGCCCCGAGCTGTTCCGTCGCGCGGCCGCGATCGGACTGGGCCTGGGTCTGCCGGCGAACTTCGTGCTCGGCTTCTTCGGGCCGCTCGGCGCGCTGGCTGCCGACCCCATGCTGCACGGCACCGAACTGATCGTCGCCGGCGCGCTCGCGCAGCTGCTGGCCGCGCCGCTGCTCGCGATCGGCTACCTGAGCGCAATCGTGCTCGCGTGCCAGCGCTTCGGGGTCCCGCGGCCGCTGGCACGGATCGGGCGAATGGCGCTCAGCGCCTACCTGCTCGAGAGCGCGCTGGCGCTGCTCGCGTTCGCGGGCTTCGGGCTGTACGACCGTGTCGGACCGTTCGACGCGCTGCTGCTCGTCGCGCTGATCTGGAGCTGCGTGCTGGTGTTCTGCAACGTATGGGCGACGCGGTTCCGTTACGGGCCGGCCGAGTGGCTGTGGCGGTCGCTGACGTATCGGCGGTTGCAACCGATGCGAATCGCGTCGTGAGCTTTCCGAATTGCCGATGTGGCACCGCCGCATGACGGCGTGCTGCGCAGATCGCAGAATCCGCCGAAACAAATGGAGGTCGGATCGATGAGCCCGGAGCGGACGCTGTGATTCCCTCCCCCGAATGCGCCGGCCAGCAGCCGTTCCGGCTCGACGGCAGGATCGCGCTCGTGACCGGCGCCGGCGACGGCATCGGACGCGCGGTCGCGCTGGAGCTGGCGCGCGCAGGCGCGCAGGTCGTGCTGATCGCGCGCACCCGCGCAAGCCTGCAGCAGACCGCGTCGATGATCGCCGACGCCGGAGGCCGAGCGAGCGTCGAGCCGTGCGACGTCACCGACTCGGCCTCGGTTCGGGCGCTGATAGGCGCGCTGGACGCGCTCGACGTTCTCGTGAACAACGCCGGCACCAACGTTCCGCAGCCATTCGTCGAGGTCAGCGACGAGAACCTCGACCGGATGATCGGCCTGAACCTGCGGGCCGCGTTCGTGGTCGCGCAGGCGGCGGCGCGCAAGATGATGGCGCCGGCGGCGTCGCGTGCGGCGACCGGCTCGATCATCAACGTGTCGTCGCAGATGGGGCACGTCGGCGCACCGAACCGCACCGTCTACTGCATGACGAAGCACGGTCTGGAAGGACTGACGAAAGCGATGGCGGTCGAGCTCGCGCCCGCGGGAATCCGCGTCAATTCGGTCGGGCCGACGTTCGTCGACACGCCGATGGTGCGGCGGATCCTCGATACGCCCGACAAGCGCGCCGCGATGCTGTCGCGCATCCCGCTGGGCCGGATGGCGACCGAGCGCGACGTCGCGCTCGCCGTGCTGTATCTGGCCTCGGACGCCGCCGCGATGGTCACCGGGGCGAGCCTGCTGGTCGACGGGGGCTGGACGGCGCAGTAGCAGGGCGACCCTCGATCGGGCGACGCGGTACCCGACGAACGCGCCGGCTGCGCCGAGTTTCCGGAGGATTACGGCGCGCCGCGGCGAGCACGGCGGTATACTTCTCGCGCCTTCCGCAAGATCGAGCCCAAGAGGAGACGCGCCCCATGAGAGACGGCCGCCGCCGCTTCATTTCCTCCGCCGCCGCCGGAACCGCCGCCGTCGCGCTACCCGCATGGTCGTCGCGGCTCGCGGCACAAGGCAACGAGATCGTCGTAGGCTCGATCTACGACGCGTCAGGGCCGCTTCAGGTGTTCGGCCAGGCGAAGGCGAACGTGCTGAAGTTCGCGGTCGATCAGACGAACGCTGCAGGCGGGTTGCTCGGACGCAAGGTCCGGATCGCGGCGTACGACACGCAGTCGAACAACCAGCTGTACGCGCAGTTCGCGCAGCAGGTGACGGTGCGTGACCGCGCGAACGTCGTGTTCGCCGCGGTCACCAGCGCCTCGCGAGAGGTCATTCGCCCGATCCTGCGGCGCGGCAACACGCTCTACTTCTACAACATGACCTACGAGGGCGGCGTCTGCGATCGCAACATCGTGATCACCGGCCCCACTCCCAGCCAAAGCCTTCAGATCATGCAGCCGGAGCTGATCAAGCGCTACGGCAAGAAGATCTACGTGCTTGCGGCCGATTACAACTTCGGTCAGATCTCGACGAAATGGATTCGCCGCATCGCAGCCGACCACGGCGCAGAGGTCGTCGGCGCCGAGCTGTTCCCGCTCGATACGTCGAACTTCCAGTCGACGATCGCCAAGATCCAGTCGGCGTCGCCCGACTTCATCATCAACAGCTTCGTCGGCCCCGCGCACGCGGCGTTCTACGGCCAGTGGGCCGCCTCGGGCATGAAGGGCAGGATTCCGCTCGCGTCACAGACGTTCGGCGACGCCGGCGAGCTGACGCTGATGCCCAAGGAAATCACCGAAGGCATCATCATCTGCACGAACTACTACCAGGACTTGGACACGCCGGCGAACAAGGCGTTCATCGAGCGCTACCGCGCGGCGATGGGGCCAGAGCACATCAGTCCGCTCGCGATGAACGACTACGTCGGCTGGCAGATCTATACGACCGCGGTGACGAAGGCAGGCTCGGTGGAGCGCAACGACGTGCTGAAGGCGCTGGAGTCGGGCATCGCGGTCGACACGCCCGCGGGCCGCATTGCGCTCGACCCGGCCACGCACCATTGCTCGCTCGACATGCACCTGCTGCAGGTGCGCGACGGCCGTTACCAGGTGTTGCGCCGCGCCCAGGCCGTGCCGTCGACCGAGCTGCAGGGTCAGTGCGACCTGATCAAGAACCCGAACACGAACCAGCAGTTCGAGCCGAAGATCTGACGGCCGGCGATGGAGCTGGCGTCCATCGCGCTGCACCTGACGTACGCGATCGCCCTCCTCGTGCTCACCAGCATGGGGCTGGCGGTCATCTACGGAATGATGCGCGTCATCAACTTCGCGCATGGCGAGTTCCTGATGGTCGGCGGCTATTCGCTGGTGCTCGCGCACGAGGCGGGCGTACCGCTGTGGATCGCGATGTTCATCGTCGCGCCGCTCGTGGTGGGCGCGCTCGGCCTGGTGATCGAGCGCGTCGTGATCCGCCACCTCTACGGGCGGATCCTCGACACGATCCTGGCGACCTGGGGAATCAGCCTGCTGCTGATAGGGCTCGCGTCCACGCTGTTCGGCCATCAGCAGCGCGGGGTCGCGCCGCCGTTCGGCAGCTTCCAGCTCGGCGCCTATCGCGAGTCGTACTACAGCGTGTTCGTGATCGGGGTCACGCTGCTGCTCACCGTCGCGATTTTCGTTTTGCTGCGGCGAACGCGCTGGGGACTGACCGCCCGCGGCACGATGCAGAACCCGCGGATGGCCGAGGCGCTGCGGGTGAACACGCGCGCGGTCTACGCGTGGACGTTCGCTGCCGGCGCCGCGATCAGCGGGCTCGCCGGCGCAGTCCTCGCGCCCCTGGCTGGCGTGGTGCCGACGGTGGGCCTCGTGTACGTGACCAACGCTTTCATCACCGTCATCAGCGGCGGCGCGAACGCGATCACCGGCACGCTGCTGGCGGCGACGCTGTTCGGCACGATCAGCGAGATCGGGACCCGCTACGGCTCGCCCGTCATCGGTCTGGTTGCACTGCTGCTGGCGGCGGTCGTCGTGCTGCGGCTGATGCCGGCCGGAATCACGGGGCGCATCTTCCGGAGATCGATTTGACCGCGCGCGGGCTCGATCGCGCGGGGCTGGTCGTTGCCGCGGCGGCGGGCGGGATCGCATTGCTGCTGCCGCTCTGGGTCGAGACGTTCACGCTCGTCAACCTGAACGTCTACGTGATCCTGAGCATCCTCGCGCTCAGCATGGCTTGGGTCTGGGGGGTTGGCGGCGTGCTGAGCTTCGGCCAGTCGGTGTTCTTCGGCCTCGGTGCCTACGCCTACGCGGTTGCCTCCGGCAACTTCGGCGGCTCCACCGCCGCGCTGCTGCTCGCCGCGGCCGTGCCGGCGGCAGCGGGCGCAGCGCTCGGTTACTTCCTGTTCTACGGCCGCATCGGCGAAGTCTACCTGGCGGTGATCACGCTGACGGTCTCGCTGATCCTGTTCCACCTGATCAATACCGTCGCCGGCGCGGGTTTCGCGATCGGCTCGGTGCCGCTCGGCGGCTACAACGGCATCCCCGGCGTGGCAGCGATCAACGTGCCCGGCGACCCGTCCCGCCAGCTCAGCTACGAGGAGACCTACGTCTTCAGCGTGGCCGCGCTGATCCTGGTCTACATCGCACTGCACCGGCTTCGCGCGAGCCGTTTCGGGCAGACGGTGGCAGCGATCCGGGAGAACGAGCTGCGCGCCGAGCTGCTCGGCTACGACGCGCGCGCGCACAAGCTCGGCGTCTTCGTGATCGGCGCGATGATTGCCGGCTTTGCCGGCGCGCTGTATGCGGCGTGGGGCAGCTTCATCGGGCCCAGCGTCTTCGGGATCAGTTTCGCCGCGCAGATCATCATCTGGGCACAGG
>DATLGW010000052.1:0-3990 GCA_035540315.1 Burkholderiaceae bacterium
CTACGAGGTCTACCGCTTCGGCGGACGTCACATCGGCTGGCTGACCGGGGGGATTCTGCGCGATTCGGCGGGCGACGGCGTCTGCGCCGTCAGGTCGATGGTCGGCAACCCGCAGCCCGAGCCGCCGAAACCGCAGCCGCCGCAAGCCGAGCCGCCGCGGATCCTGCGCGACCCCGCGCCGCGCCCGCCGGCTTTCTCGCGCGAGTGGTCGCACACCGACTGCGAGACGTTCCTCGCCGCGGAGCGCTGAGCGGGCGCCGCCGGGCGCTCAGGAAACGAATGCCTCGACCAGTTCCTCGCGCTGCTCGCGCGACAGCATCATCGCCGCTGCGATCAGCGCCAGCGCCGAATACGTCAACGCGCTGCGCGCGGTCCGGTTCTCGGTTCGCAGCGCCTGCACGCCCAGCACGACCCCGGTGATCGCCTCGGCCACGCGCACCGCAGGCGACGCGGCCAGCATCGCCGGATGCTCCCGCGGCGATCCCTGCAGCGCCGGCACGTTGCCCGGCGTCTCGTGCACCTCGAGCAGGTTCTGGATGTCGGTGACACCCTGCATCCGGGAGACTGCCGACAGCAGCGGCTCGACCTCGGCCGCCAGGATCGGCCCCGACAGCTGCACGACGCCGTTCTTCACGCGGGTTTCGATCGCTTTCGGATGCGAGACGAAGCGGCCCAGCCGGGCGCGCACCCGCGCGTTCATCCGTTCGTCATCGAGCTGCTCCGACGGATGCAGGTGCGAGCGCAACTCGTGCACGGTACCGCGGCTGCGGTTCGCGATGTCGCTCGCCCCGGCGTAGCCGGTCTCGCGCAGCCGGCGCAACTGGTTCGACAGGCGGGTCAGCTGATCGTTGGCCAACGCGCGCCGCCGACGGCCCTGCACCGGATCCAGGAAGTACATCGTCAGCGCGCCCAGTGCGAACGCGCTGACAAACGACGTGTCCCTGCTCATCGCGAACTCTCCAGGCACCTGCGATCGAAGCCGACAGGCGATGCAAAAAACATGCCTCCACGCCAGCGGCGCTTCAGCGCAGCGGTTCGCTGGCGCCGGACACCGCGCTGAGCACGACGATCCCGGCGACGATCAGCGCCATCCCCAACAGCGCCGCCGGATCGAGGCGTTGGCCGTAAGCGTACCAGCCGATCAGCGCGATCAGCGCAATGCCCGCACCGGACCAGATCGCATAGGCGATTCCGATCGGGACCGTGCGCAGCGTCAACGACAACAGCCAGAATGCGATCGCGTAGCCGGTGATCGCGATCATCGACGGCGCAAGCCGCGTGAAGCCGTCGGCCGCTTTCAGCGCAGTCGTCGCGGTGACCTCGGCGACGATCGCGAGCGCCAGCAACAGCCAGTTCATCGCGTCGCGGCGCCGGCGCGCAGCGCGAGCGCTTCGCGCAATCCAGCGAGATAGCCGGCCGAGAATGCCGCGCAACCGCGGCCGTCGGGCCGGTAGTCGAACGGCTCGACCGCGATCCAGCCGCGATAGCCGTGACGGGCAAGCGCCTCGAGCACCGGAGCGAAGCGGTCGTGTCCCTGGCCGGGACCCCGGCGGTTGCGGTCGTTCAGCTGCACGTGCGCGATCTTGCCGCTGCCCCAGTGGCGGTCGATCAGCTCCGGAATCGACAGCGTCTCGGTGACGGCTGCCGAGCTCGTATCGAGCATCGTTCGCAGTGCCGGCAGCCGCTGCTGCTCGACGATCTCGATCGCCTCGGCCAGCGTGTTCACCAGCGGCGTCTGCTCGCGCGACAGCGGCTCGATGCAATAGACGAGCCCTGCAGCCGCAGCCGCCTCGGCCGCCTGGCGCCAGCAGTCGATTGCCAACTCCCGCGCGCGCTCGAGATCCTGGGCCGGCTGCGGGCGCCGCTGCGCCGGCGAACCGTGCACCAGGTAATGTCCGCCCAGCCCCGCGCACAGGTCGATCAGCCGCCGGATCACGTCGATCGTGTGCGCGCGCTGGATCGGGTCCTCGCTGGTGATCGACAGGCCCTTCGGCGCCACCAGCAGCCAATGCAGGCCGCTGATCACCAGCCCGTGATCGGCGGCGATCGCCGCCAGCCGCCGCGCATCGGCTTCGGACAGCCGCGCCGGGTCGTCGGCCAGCGTGAACGGCGCGAGCTCCAGTCCCTGGTAGCCGAGCGCGGCCGCATAGGCGCATTGCGAGCCGAAATCCAGATCGGCCAGCACCTCGTTGCACAGGGCCACGCGCATCGGGTTCATCGGCGCTCCTTTCGTCGAGGTCGTCGTTTCATTCTGCCGCGATTCGCCCGAGTTGCCGACCGCTGCGCCCTGCGGCGGCAGCGTTCATCCGCGCCGCGCAGCGGGCGTTGCCGCCGCGCGCGGCGCGAGCAGCCGGCGCACCGCCGGCACCTGCGACAGCAGCAGCACGATCACCAGCAGCGCCAGCACGCCCGCAATCGGCCGGGTGAAGAACGGCAGCAGGCTGCCGTCGGACAGCACCAGGCCGCGGCGCAGCGACTTGTCGACGATGTCGCCCAGCACCAGCCCCAGCACGAACGGGGCCACCGGAAAGCCTTGCCGGCGCAGCAGGAAGCACACGAACCCGACCACCAGCATCACCCACACGTCGAACAGCCGCGAAGCGATCGCGTACGAGCCGAGCACGCACAACACGAACACCAGCGGCATGATCACGTGCCGCGGCACCTGCAGGATCCAAAGCATCGGGCGCACCAGCACCAGGCCGAACACCAGGATCGACAGCGTCGCCGCCATCGTGATCGCAACCACGTCGTGGATGAACTGCGGCTGGCTGACCATCAGCATCGGGCCCGGCTGCACGCCGTGAATGATCATCGCCGCCATCAGCACCGCCGCCGGCGCCGAGCCCGGCACGCCCAGCGCGAGCGCGGGCACCATCGCGCCGGGAATCGCCGCATTGTCGCCGGTCTCCGCCGCCATCAGGCCCTCGACCGAGCCGTTGCCGAACTGCTCGCGCTCGCGCGACAGTCGTTTGGCCGTCGCGTACGACGTCCACGCGCCCATGTCCTCGCCCACGCCCGGCAGGATTCCCATGAACACGCCGATGAAGCCCGAGCGCAGCATCGTCTTCCAGTACCGCAGCACGTCGCGGATCCGCGGCACGACCGAGTCGATCGAGCGCACGACCAGCTTGCGCGCCGGCTCCGACATCACCATCAGCACCTCGGCGAAGCCGAATGCGCCGACCAGCGCGGGAATCAAGCCGATGCCGCCCGCCATTTGGTTCCAGCCGAACGTGAACCGCGGATGCGCGTGAATCGGATCGAGGCCGACCTGCGAGACCACCAGCCCCAGCAGCCCCATCAGCCAACCCTTCAGCGGATCGGCGCCGGTCAACCCGCCCGACATCAGCACGCCGAGCAGCGCGAGCCAGAAGAACTCGAATGCGCCGAACTTCAGCGCAACCTCCGCCAGCAGCGGCGTGAACATCGCGAGGCACGCGACGCCGAACAGCGAGCCGGCAACCGAGCCAGTGGTCGCAATGCCCATGGCGCGGCCCGCTTTGCCTTGCCGCGCGAGCGCATTGCCGTCGATGCACGCGGCCGCATTCGCAGCGGTGCCCGGAATGTTCAGCAGGATCGCGGTGCGGCTGCCGCCGTAGATCGCGCCGACGTACACGCATACCAGGATCAGGATCGCGTCGGTCGGCGCCATGCGCACCGTCAGCGTGGTGAACAGCGCCACCCCCAGCGTCGCCGACAACCCGGGCAGCACGCCAATCAGGATGCCGGCGAGCGTCGCGCCCAGCGCATAGAGAATGCTCATCGGCGCGGCCAGCTTGGCCAGCGAACCGGCGAGCAGCGCAAGCCCTTCCATCACGGCAGCCGAACCAGGAACACCGTGCCGAACAGCCAGGCCAATGCCCAGGCGCCGGCAACCGCAATCGCCGCAGCGCTCGCGATTCCGGTCAGACCGGTGCGGGCTGCGCCGTGCGGACGGAACATCAGGATGAAGGCGAAGATGAATGCAGCGGCAAGCGCAGTGAACGG
>DATLGW010000053.1:0-1895 GCA_035540315.1 Burkholderiaceae bacterium
ATCGCAGCCCGGCCGCCGCGGCACTGCCGTCGGACATCACGGAGCTGACGACGACGGCGCCGCTGGCGAGCTCGAGGCCCAGCGCGCGCGTGAAGTCGCGCTCGATCTCGTTGGGCGCGAGCACAGCCGCGTCCAGCGGCAGCGCGATGCGCGCTCCGCCGCGCTCGACCTCGAGCGCGATCGTGCGGCGGTCGACGACGCCCTCGATCAGCCGCATCCGCATCTCGGTGAACGAGCGCACCGAGCGGCCGTCGACGCTGACGACGCGGTCGCCGGCCTGCACCGCGGCCGCTGCCGCCGGGGTGCCCTGCGGCGGCGCCGACAGCACCGCGGCCGGCTCCTGCAGCCCGGCCATGTTCAGCACCATGTACAGCGCGATCGCCAGCAGGAAGTTCGCGGCGGGCCCGGCGACGACGATCGCCGAACGCTTGCCGAGGCTCTGGCGGTTGAACGCGCGATGCAGCTCCGCCGCCGGCACTCCGCCCGGGACGTCCTCGCGCTCATCGAGCATCTTCACGTAGCCGCCCAGCGGAATCGCGCTGATCGTCCACTCGGTGCGGTCGGGGCCGACCCGCCACATCAGCAGCGGCTTGCCGAATCCGATCGAGAACCGCAGCACCTTGACGCCGCACCAGCGGGCGACCGAGTAGTGTCCGAGCTCGTGCACGAAGATCAGCAGCGCGAGCGCGAACAGGAATGCAATCAGCGTGGTCATACGCTACACCTCGCAAGCAGGTTGCGCGCGCCGGCACGCGCCTCATGATCGATCGCCAGCACCGCCTCGGTCGTCTGCGGCGCGGCCGCGCAGCCGAGCTCGTCGAGCACCGCCTGATTGATCCGCGCAATGTCGACGAAGCGGATCTCTCGATTCAGGAAAGCTTCGACGGCGACCTCGTTGGCCGCGTTCAGCGCGCACGGTCCCGCTCCGCCGGCAGCGAGCGCGTCGCGCGCGCTGCGCAGGCACGGAAACCGCGCCTCGTCGGGCGCCTCGAACTCCAGCCGCCCGATGGCCGCCAGATCGAGCGGGCCGACACCGCTCGCGACGCGCTCGGGAAACGCGAGCGCGTGCGCGATCGGCGTGCGCATGTCCGGATGGCCGAGCTGCGCGAGCACCGAGCCGTCGACGTATTCGACCATCGAGTGCACGATGCTCTGCGGATGGATGAGGACCTCGAGCTGGGATGCCGGCACGTCGAACAGGAAGTGCGCCTCGATCAGCTCGAGCCCCTTGTTCATCATCGTCGCCGAATCGACGGAGATCTTTCGTCCCATCCGCCAGTTCGGATGCGCGCACGCCTGATCCGGCGTCACGTCGGCCATCAGCTCGGGGGCGAGCGATCGGAACGGCCCGCCCGAAGCGGTCAGCACGATGCGGCGCACGCCGCCGCGGCCGTCCTGGGGCGGCAGGCACTGGAACACCGCGTTGTGCTCGCTGTCGATCGGCAGCACCGTCGCGCCGCCCTGCCGGACCGCGGCCAGGAACACCGGGCCGGCCATCACGATCGCTTCCTTGTTCGCCAGCAGCAGGCGCTTGCCGGCGCGCGCAGCCGCCAGCGTCGAATCGAGCCCTGCGGCACCGACGATCGCCGCCATCACCGTGTCGCACTCGGCCGCCGATGCGACGTCGACCAGCGCCTCGGGGCCGGCCAGCACCTCGGTGGCGATGCGTTCGGCCCGAAGCGCCCGCGCCAGCGCGCCTGCCGCCTGCGGATCCGACATCGCGGCCAGCTGCGGCCGATGGCGCCGGCAGTGCTCGAGCATCCGCTGGACGTTGCGATTCGCGCTCAGCGCGAACACGGCGAAGCGGTCCGGGTGCCGGGAAACGACGTCCAGCGTGCTTTCGCCGATCGATCCGGTGGCGCCGAGAATCGTGAGTCGCTGCATCGCAGGGATTA
>DATLGW010000054.1:0-5038 GCA_035540315.1 Burkholderiaceae bacterium
GCCTTGCAGGCCGAGCACCAGTGCGCACACGCTCCAGCCCTGCCAGGTCGACACCAGCGGCTGCATCGCGACCGGCTCGATCGCGAACAGCGCGACCGCCACCGCGGCCGGCAACAGCGCCATGATCCAGCCCTGCAGGCGGCCCTGCGCGGTCAACGATTGGATCTTGTCCTCGATCGCCAGCTTGCGCCGCAGGCTGCCCGACAGCCGCTCGAGCACCTCGGCCAGATCGCCGCCGGCCTCGTGCGCGATACGAACAGCCGCGCAGAACAGCGCGACTTCCTCGGCGCGCACCCGCCGCTCCAGGTTGATCGCCGACTCCTCGAGCGACAGACCCAATCGCTGCTCGCGAGCGATCATGTCGAGCTCCTGGCCGCACGGCGGCGAGATCTCGGAAGCCGCCTGCGCGATCGCCTGCGGCAGGCTCGATCCCGCCCTCAGCCCGCCGGCAATCAGCATCACCGCGTCAGGCCACTGCCGCACGAAGCGCTTCAACCGCCGCCGGCGCAGCCACGTCAGCAGTGCCGCCGGCGCCGCTGCGGCGACCAGCAACCCGAGCAGCGCCGCCAGCGCGCTGCCGGTGACGAGGAACGCACCCGCCGGCAACAACCCGAGCAGGGCCAGGTTCGCGTGCAGCAGTCGGGTGGCGTCGACGAACACGAATGCCTGCTGCAGGCGGGAACGGAAATCCTGCGTGACGCGATCGCGATAGCGGGTTCCGATGACCGACAGCAGCTGCTTCAGACCGATCGCTGCCAGCGCGACCGCCGCTGCCGCGCACAGCAGCACGACCGGCGGAAGCTCCAGCTCGGCAGCCGAGCTCATGCGGAAGCCGGCGCCACCGGCGCGAAGATCGACAGGTCCAGCTGCGCGCCGGCACTGCGCAGCGCCTCGTAGAACGTCGGCACGATGCCGCACGCCACCGCGTGCCCGGCGCCGTCGGGCCGCTCGAGGCAATGCCGGAACAGCTGCTGCATCAATACGCGCCCGGCCTCCACGCCGGTGACCTCGACGATCGACGCAATGCGGCGACCGCCGTCGGCATATCGCGCCAGATGGACGATGACGTCGACCGCCGAAGCCACCTGCTCCCGGATCGCCGCGACCGGCAGATCGAAGCCCGCCATCAGCACCATGACCTCGAGCCGCGAGATCACGTCGCGCGGGCTGTTCGCATGGACGGTCGTCAGCGACCCGTCGTGCCCGGTGTTCATCGCCTGCAGCATGTCCAGCGCTTCGCCGGAGCGGCACTCGCCGACGACGATCCGATCGGGGCGCATCCGCAGCGCATTGCGGACGAGGTCCCGAATCGTCACCTCGCCGCGACCCTCGAGATTTGCCGGTCGCGACTCCAGCTGCACCAGATGCTCGTGCCGCAACGCGAGCTCGGCTGCATCCTCGATGGTGATGATCCGCTCGTGCGGCGGAATCAGGTTCGACAGCACGTTCAGCAGCGTCGTCTTGCCCGAGCCGGTCCCGCCCGACACGATGATGTTGCGACGCGAGCTCACGCAGACGTCGAGAAATTGCAGCATCGCCGCCGACGCGGTGCCGAGCTGCTGCAGGTCATCCACCGACAGCAACCGCCGGTTGAAGCGGCGGATCGTCACCGCAGGGCCCTTGAGCGCCAGCGGCGGAATCACCGCATTGACGCGCGAACCGTCGGGCAGCCGCGCATCCACCATCGGGCTCGCCTCGTCGATGCGCCGGCCCAGCGGCGCGACGATCCGATCGATGATGTTGCGGATCGCGTCGTCGTCGGAGAACGCTGCGGCGCAGCGCGACAGCTTCCCGGCGCGCTCGACCCAGATCTCCTGTGCCGCGTTGACCATGATCTCGGAAACCGTCGGATCCTCGAGCAAGCGCTCCAGCGGCCCCAGACCGACCGCCTCGTCGAGCACGTCGTCGACCAGCCGGCGCGTGTCGATCGATCCGGGCATCTGCGCTTGCTCGGCGACGATCTGCTCGACCAGTCCTCGAATGTCGGCGCGCAGCTGCGCCGGCTCGATCTGCCGCAGATCGCGCCGACGCAGGTCGATCGTCTGCAGCAGCTGGCGATGCACCAGGCGCCGCCAGGCCACCGGCGCATCGGCGACCGACGCCCCTCCGGCCAGCGCGACGGCTGGCGGATCGCGCTCGGTCTGCACGCGCAGCCGATAGCCGGCGATGTCGATCTCGTCTTGATGGCCGAGCGGCCCGAACTCGGCGATCCGCTCGCCGTTGACCATCGTGCCGGACAGCGTGCCCAGATCGATGATACGCAGCCCGCGGCCCACCGAATGGATCTCGGCATGCTCGCGACCGACCCGCCAGCTCGGCAGCACCAGATCGCAGTCGCGCCCGCGCCCGATCCGGCACGGCAGCCGCTCGATCCGCATCGACTGCGGCGCTGCTCCGGCCTGCTCGATCGTGATCAGCAGCATCTGGCTTCACTCCACCATTCGCACCCGCTCACGCGCCGCTGAATGGCGTCGCACCGCGATGCCGACCGCATCGGCTGCCGCCGGAGGCGGCTCGATCTCGGCCGCGACCTCGCCGCCGACGAAGCGCGGCGTGATGAAGACCACCAGCTCGGTCTGTCGCTCCCGGAACAGCCGGGATCGGAACAGCCTGCCGAGGATCGGCAAATCAGCGGCGCCGGCGACCTTGTCGAGATTGCGCGCACCTTCGTCGGTCAGCAGCCCGGCGATCACCAGCGTCTCGTTCTCGCGCAGGTTCACTTCGGTCTCGGCGCGCCGCTTGATCAGCCCCGGGACCTCCTTCACGCTAACGTCGAAGTTGATCGACGAGATCTCGGTCGCGATCTTCGCCGCGATCACGCCGGTCTCGGTCGCCACCGGCGACACCTCGAACTTGACGCCGTATTCCTTGAATGCGACCGACGTGTGGCCGAGCAGCCCCGACACCGGGATCGGCAGCTCGCCGCCGGCGACGAAACGCGCGCTGCCGCCGGAACGGCACGACAGCCTCGGCTCGGCCAGGATCACCGCGTCCCCGTTCTGGACCAGGAAGTTCAGCATCGAGCTCAGCGACGTCACCAGCCCGAATGCGGTCGCGAACGGGCGCACCCGCTCCCGGATCTCGAGCCCGGTGCCGGTTGCGCGCCCCCCGGGCTGCAGTGCGGTGCTCCGATGGAAGTCGCCGACGACGCTGAAGCTCGGCCCCGGCGCACGGGTATCCCAGCGCACGCCGATGTTCTCCAGCAGCTCCCGACGAATTTCGATGATGCGCACGTCCATCGCGATCATCCGCTCGAAGCCGATCTTCGGAACCAGGTTCACCGCCTGCGGAAACCGCTTCGCGATCTCAGCGAGCCGTCCGCCCTCCTCCTCGGTGACGTTCGAACCCTCGATGACGACCTTGTCCCCGACCAGCCGCGCAGTGACGTTGCGGCTGGCGCCGATCATTGCCTGCACCTCGGCCAGCAGCCGCGACGCGTCGGCGGCCAGCACGTTGAACACGTAATGACGCTGAGAGCCGTCCTTGCGCCACAGATGCAACGTGCTCTGGCCGGCGGCCTCGGGCAACACAAGGATCTGCCGATCGTCGAGCGCAGTCGCCTGCATCACCTTGCCGTTGCCGACCGCAATGCGCCGCACGTCCGGCTCGTCGATCACGTGCGCCTGCCCGACGTACAGCTCGATAACGACCGGCGCTGCGCGCAGGCCCGGGCTCGCCGCCAGCAGCGCGGCCGCGATCAGCCACGGCAGGACATGCCGCAGGGCAGCCCGAGCGGGTGCGCGGCTCCAGCAGGCATTCATCGGTGCACCTCGCCGGGCGCCGGTGCGCGCGGCACCGATACGACGGCGCTGCCGGCGGCAACGGCAGCCCGCGGTGCGGCCGCCGCTTCGACCTCGGGCAGCGACGGTGCCGGTGCCGGCAGCGGTCCGCGGCCGCCGACGATGATCTCCGGTCCGCCGCGCAGCTGCGGCGGCGCAGGCAGATCGAGCAGCGAGTGGATGTCGAGCCGGCGATCGCCGATCGGCTGTCGATCGTGCGGGTTGCGCAGCACCGCCGTCAGCTTGCCGCTTCGCTGGGCGACCACGAGCCGCTGCGCGCGCTCGGGGTCGACCTCCACGGTGATCGTGCCGAAACTGCGTACCGCGGAAAGCGAATCTTCGCCGGCAGGCCGGCTCTGGCGGCCGGTCGCGAGCACCAGCAGGTCCTGCATCAGCGGACGCGTGATCTCCGGTTGCGCCAGACCTGCATGCGGCGGCGGTCGTACCGACAACAGCAGATCGATCCGGTCGCCCGGCTGCAGCATCCCGGACAGCGAGTTCACCTCGTCGACCGCGACCGTCAGCGCCCGCACGCCCGGCCGCAGCCGGCTCGAGAATGCGCTCGGATCGATCCGCTGCAGCGACGCGGGTAGCAACGGCTCGCCGCCGCGCATCGCGACCACCAGTCGCTGACCGACGTGCGCGTCGAATCCACCGGCAGTCACCGCCCCGCCGGGCGCGAACTCACGCGGCAGCGAGCGCAGCGCCATCGTGTCGGCGCTGACGATCTCGCCGCGGCGCAGATCGCGCTTGGCGACGACGATCTCGACCAGGTCGTGCCGGGGCGCCAGCTGCGCGCGCTCGATCGCAAGCCGCTGCATGATGTAGCTGCGCGCGCCATAGGCGGCGAATGCGCCGAACACTATCGCTGCAGCGAAGACGAGCAAAGTGCGGTGCCGCGCCAGTCGAGCGATCAGCGTCATGGCAGCGAGATCCCGTGCGAGAACTTCTGATAACGGTCGGCGATCGCGCGCGCGAGCTGCTCGAGCGGACGATCGGCACCGATTGCGATCGCGAGCATCAGCAGCGATGCGACGATCAGGTATTCGGTGGCGGCATGGCCGCAATGCGACCGCGGCCGGCGGGTCTCGTTCATGACGCCGTGCTCCAGTGAATGACGATTGCGCTGCGTGCGCGGTGACTGGCGATGGTCACCAGCAGGTGTGCGCTGCCGCGCCGATACGACAGCACCCGATCGCCAGCCGCGCCGGCCGGCCGCGCCACGGGCTCCGACCTGTAACCGTTCGTCCGGGCAGCGG
>DATLGW010000055.1:0-2065 GCA_035540315.1 Burkholderiaceae bacterium
CGGCGCAGTCGTACAACATCGCGATCGCCAACGGCGGCGCCTGGCCGTTCCACAACATGCACCTGCACGCCGGCCTCGCGCACGGCGGGTTCGTCGAATACCACCGCGGCGCGGTCCCGCTGTACGAGCAGATCTACCGCGACCTGCCGCCGGCGCGCGACGGCTGGATCGAGCTGTCGGAGCGGCCCGGCTTCGGGATCGAGCCGGACTGGGACGCGGTCCGCGAGCTGGCGAAGCGGCCGCTGTCACGCGGCGGCGGAAAGGCTTGAACCGGCTGCGACCGCTCGCAAACGCGCTACGCAGGACGGACGCTCACATCGCGTTCGGGAAGAACAGCTGCTGGCCGCCGATCGTGAACGACGCGATCGCCTGTTGGCCTTTCTCCGACGTCAGCCAGTCGACGAACGCGATTGCGTCCGCCTGCTTGACGTGCAGGTGTCTTGCCGGGTTCACCCGCATCACGCCGTACTGATTGAACAGCCGCCGGTCGCCCTCGACGAGGACCGCGAGCTCGCCCCGATTCTTGAACGAGAGCCACGTGCCGCGGTCGGTCAGCGCGTAGGCGTTCATCGCCGATGCGGTGTTCAGCGTCGTGCCCATGCCCGAGCCGGTTTCGCGGTACCACCCGCCTTTGCCCTCGCTCGGATCGGCCCCCGCTTCCTTCCACAGCCGCAGTTCCGCCGCATGCGTGCCGCTGCGGTCGCCGCGCGAGGCGAATGCGGTCCTGGTGCCGGCAATCCGCTTCAGCGCGGCGACCGCATCGTTGCCGGCCGCGTTCGCAGGATCGGACCGCGGCCCCACGATGACGAAGTCGTTGTACATCACGTCGCGCCGGTCGACGAAGAAACCCTCGGCGACCAGCTTCTCCTCGGCGGCCCGGTCGTGCACGAGCACGACGTCGGCGTCGCCGCGCCGGCCGATGTCCAGCGCCTGCCCGGTGCCCAGCGCCACGACGCGGACCTGGATGCCGGTTTGCTGCTCGAACAACGGCAACAGATGCTTGAAAAGTCCCGATTGCTCGGTCGACGTCGTCGACGCGACCGTGATGAAGCGCGGCTGCGCGTGCACCGACCCGACCAGCATCAGCGCAACCAGCAAATGCCCGATCAGACCCATGGCAGCTCTCCCTGGATGAACGCCGCGGCTTCCGGGGTCCGCGGTTTGGCGAAGAACGCATCGGCGGCGGCGCGCTCGAGCACGCGGCCCTGATGCAGGTAGACGATCTCGTCGCCGAGGCGCCGTGCCTGGCCGAGGTTGTGCGTGGTCATCACCACCTTCGTGCCCGACATCGCGATCGCGCGGATCAGCGCCTCGATCTCTCGCGCTGCGCCGGGATCGAGGCTTGCGGTCGGCTCGTCCAGGAACAGCACGTCGGGCTCGAGCGCCCATGCGCGCGCCAGCGCGACGCGTTGCTGCTCGCCGCCCGACAGCACCCGCGCCGGCCGATGCGCGACATGGCGCAGCCCGACCTGGTCCAGCGCCTGCCACGCGCGCTCGTCGATGCGGCGTGCGCCGGCCAGCTTCAGACCGTACCGCACGTTCTCGAGCGCCGACCGGCGCAGCAGCACCGGGCGCTGGAACACCATTGCCTGGCGGCGTTGCGGCTGCGGGCCGCTCCACTCGATGCGGCCCGTCGTGGGCGGCAGCAGCCCGTGCATCAGCCGCATCAGCACGCTCTTGCCGGCGCCGTTCGCGCCGAGGATCACCGTGCTCGGCCCGGCGGCGAGCTCGAGCGACAGCGGGCCGATGATCGTGCGCCCGCCGGCGACGAAGCCGATCTCGTGAAGTCGCAGCGGCAGGATCATCCGTAGCGCCGCTGCGCGGCTTCCTTGATCCAATAGGCGATCGCGTTGAGCGACAGCACGATCGCAATCAATACGATGCCCAGGCCCAGCGCGAGCGGCAGATCGCCGCGCGAAGTCTCCAGCGCGATCGCCGTGGTCATCACCCGAGTGACGCCGTCGATGTTTCCGCCGACGATCATCACCGCCCCCACTTCCGCGCTCGCCCGGCCGAGTCCGGCCAGCACCGCAGTCAGCAACGAGAACCGGATGTCCCACAGCAC
>DATLGW010000056.1:0-12953 GCA_035540315.1 Burkholderiaceae bacterium
ACTGGCCGAGCGACGGACCCAGCGGCAGCCGGCGCGCCGCGGCGCCCGGCGCCGGCGGCGGCGCGGCGAGCATCCGCCGCGCCTGCGCGATCGCCTGCAGCTCGAGCTGGCCGCCGCCGACGGTGCCGAGCGCGCCGCGCCCGGTCACGACCATCGCCGCGCCCGCTTCGCGCGGCGCCGAGCCGCGAACCGCGTCGATGCTGACCAGCACCGCCGGCTCGCCGGCGTCGAGCAGTGTCCGCAGCGTGCGCGCCGCCTCGAACATCGCGCCGTCCCTCAGCCGCTCGAGGCGGCAACGCCGCAACGGCCCAGCGCGCGCAGCACCGATTCGGGCGTGCACGGCGCCTGCAGGTCGATCGGCGCTACAGGCGCAGCGGCGGTCGCCGCAACGGGGGCAGCGGCGGTCGCCGCAACGGGGGCAGCGGCGGGCGCTGCCGGGCCGATCGCGGGGTCGACCGCCGCCTGGACCGCGTCGAGCAGCGCGTGATAGACCGACAGCGCCAGCATCAACGGCGGCTCGCCGACGGCCTTGCTGCGGTGGATCGTCGGCGACGGGTTCGGCTGCCCGGTCAGCAGCCGGACGTTGAAGACCGGCGCGACGTCGCCGGCGGTCGGAATCTTGTACGTCGACGGCGCATGCGTCGCGAGCCGGCCGTCGCGATCCCAGACCACCTCCTCGCTGGTCAGCCAGCCGGCGCCCTGCACGAACCCCCCTTCGATCTGACCGATGTCGATCGCCTCGTTCAGCGACGTGCCGACGTCGTGGACGATGTCGACGCGCAGCAGCCGGTGCTCGCCGGTCAGCACGTCGATCGCGACTTCGCTGACGGCGGCGCCGTACGCGAAATAGTAGAACGGCGCGCCGCTGAACGCCGCGCCGTCCCAGTGGATATCGGGCGTGCGGTAGTAGCCTTGCGCCGACAGCGACACCCGGTCCAGGTGCGCGGCGCGCGCAAGCTCGCGCAACGTCATCGCGCAACGCACCCCGCCCGCGAACCACTCGACGCCGCCGGCGCGCCACGCGATCGAATCAAGCACCGCGCCGTGCCGCGCGAACAGCCACTGCGCGAGCCTTTGCTGCAGCGTGGCGCATGCGTCGAGCGCCGCCATGCCGTTCAGGTCCGATCCCGACGAGGCCGCCGTCGCCGACGTGTTCGGCACCCGCGCCGTGTCGGTGCCCGACACCGCCACGCGATCCGGCGGCAGATCGAACGCGCGCGCGACCACCTGCGCGACCTTCGTGAACAGCCCCTGCCCCATCTCGGTGCCGCCGTGATTGATCAGCAGGCTGCCGTCGGTGTACAGGTGCAGCAACGCGCCGGCCTGATTCAGGTGCGGCGAGTTGAACGAGATGCCGAACTTCACCGGCGTCAGCGCAATGCCGCGCTTGACGGTTCCGCTGCCGGCGTTGAAGTGCCGGATCGACTCGCGCCGCGCCGCATACTCCGACGAAGCGACCAGCTGATCGAGGATCTGCGGCAGCACGTTGTCGCGCACCGTTTGCCCATAATGCGTCGTGTCGCGTCCGGCGCCGCCGTACAGGTTTGCGCGCCGCACATCGAGCGGATCGATCCGCAGCGTGCGCGCGATCGCCGCGATCGCGTGCTCGATCGCGAACATGCCCTGCGGGCCGCCGAAGCCGCGGAACGCAGTCGCCGACACCTTGTTCGTCCGGCAGCGCAGGTTGCGGATCTCGACGTTCGGCAGGAAGTACGCATTGTCGACATGCGCGAGCGCGCGGTCGTTGACCGGGCCCGACAGGTCGGCCGAGTAGCCGCAGTCGGACGCCAGCGTCAGAACGAGCCCGAGAATCCGCCCGTCTGCGTCGAATCCGACCGTGTAGTCGGCGCGGAACGGGTGCCGCTTGCCGGTGACGATCATGTCGTCGTCGCGGTCGAGCCGCAGCTTCACCGGCACGCCGAGCCGCTGCGCGGCGATCGCCGCCAGGCATCCGAGCAGCGCCGGCTGCGTCTCCTTGCCGCCGAAGCCTCCGCCCATCCGGCGGCACTCGACCTGCACCCGCGCGCTGTCGGTGCCGAGCGCAGCGGCGACCATCAGCTGCACCTCGCTCGGATGCTGCGTGGAGATCCGCACGTGCATGCCGCCGTCGTCGCGCGGCGCGGCAATCGCGATCTGCCCTTCGAGATAGAAGTGGTCCTGCGCGCCGGTCACTGCGCGTCCGCTCGCGCGGTGGGGCGCGGCGGCGATCACCGCAGCCGCATCGCCGCGGCGCACCGTCACCGGCGGCAGAACCCACGACTCGGCGGCAATCGCCGCGTCCAGGTCCAGGATCGCCGGCAGCGGCGTCGCGCGGACCTGCGCGCGCCGGGCCGCGATCCGCGCGGTGCGCATCGTGTCGGCGACCACCAGGAACAGCGGCTGGCCTTCGTAATGGACGAGACCGTCGGCGAGGATCGGATCGTCGTGCACGACGCTGCCGTAATTGTTCTCGCCGCGGATGTCGGTCGCGGTCAGCACCGCGCGCACCCCCGCAGTGCGCCGCACTGCATCCAGGTCGACCGAATCGATCCGCGCATGCGCAAGCGACGCACAGCCGATCGCCGCATGCAGCAGGCCGGCGGGTTCGGGTTCGTCGTCGCAGTAGCGGGCGCGGCCCGACACGTGCAACGCGGCGCTCTCGTGCGCGACCGCATCCTCTGCACGCTGCGCGCCGAACCGCAATCGCGGATCGTTCATCGGACGACCGACTCCACGACCGACTCCAGCGACGCGACGTTGCCGGCCGAATCGAACAGCCGATCGTGCGCGCGCAACATCAGTCCCGCGGCGGCCGCCAGCCGATAGTCGCGGCTCGCGCGATGATCCGACAGCGGCGTGAACTCGACGCCGACGGCCTCGGCGGCCGCAGCGAAGCGCTCGCGCGCCGGCGCATGGCCCTCGAGCGCGGCTTCGACCGCCGGCGCGCGCCGCACGAACGGCGCCATGCCGCCGAACGCGATGCGGACATTGCGCATCCGCTCGCCGTCGCGATCGCGCTCGACATCGAGCGACACCGCAAGCGCCAGGATCGAGATGTCCTGCTCGCGGCGCTTCGACAGCTTCCATGCCGCCAACCGCTGCCGCGGCCGCCGCCGCGGAATCAGCACCCGTTCGATCCATTCGCCGGGTTCGCGGTCCTGGCGCTTGTAGTCGACGTACAGCGCGGCCAGCGGGATCGTGCGGCGCCCGCCGGCGCGACGCAGCACGACCTGCGAATCGAGCGCGATCAGCACCGGCGCGCAATCGCCGATCGGCGAGCCGTTCGCCAGATTGCCGGCCAACGTGCCGCTGGCGCGGATCGCCGGCGACGCGAAACGCAACCAGTAGTCGGCGAGCTCGGGATAGTCGCGATCGAGCGCGTCGAACGCGTCGGCGAGCGACGCGTTCGCGCCGACGTCGTACGCGGTGTCGTCGGCGTCGATGCGCCGCAACGCGTCGATTGCGCCGAGCGCGATCCAGTGCGCCGGTTCGCGCAGCGCCTTCGTGACCCACAGACCGACGTCGGTGCCGCCGGCCAGCAGCCATGCCTGCGGCGATGCGGCGAGCAAACGGTCGACGTCCTCGGCGCTCCGCGGCGCATCGAATCGCGCGCCGCCGGCCTCGAATCCGAGCGGCGGCTCGCCGGCAAGCGGCGGCAGCTCGAGCAACCAGTCGGGCAGTGCCGGCTCGCCGCGCTGCGCGAGCCGCTCGCCCGCCCGCAATGCCGCATCGACGATCGGACGATAGCCGGTGCAGCGGCACAGGTTGCCGGCCAGCGCCTGCTCGACCTGGGCGCGCGACGCCAGCGGCCCGGTCCGCTCGCACTGCGCGAGCCGCGCGACCAGCGCCATCACGAAGCCGGGCGTGCAGAACCCGCACTGCGACGCGTGGCATTCGATCATCGCCTGCTGGACCGGATGCGCGCCGTGCAGGCCTTCGACCGTCAGCACCCCGCAGCCGTCGACGCTGGCGAGCGGCCGAATGCAGGCATTGCACGGCTCGACCTGCAGCGCGCCGCCCGCGTCGCGGCGGCCGAGCACGACCGTGCAGGCGCCGCAGTCACCCTCGGCGCAGCCCTCCTTGGTGCCGACCCGGCGCTGCGCCCGCAGCCAGTCGAGCAGCATCGTCGACGGCGGCGCGCTCGCCTCGATGCACTCGCCGTCGAGCATGAAGCGGACCGGCCGATGCGTTGCGGAATTCTTCAAGGCGCCAATCGATGCTGCAAGACCCAGACGAACGATAGCAGCCCCCGCCCTGCGCGCGCCAGCGCACGCGGTCGAGCGACCGCTCAGACGGCGCTGCGGCGCAGCGAGATCGTCGGCCGGCCGCTGTCGGGATCGATCTGCACCTGCGTCGCGCAGCCATACGCGGCCTGCAGCGCATCGGGCCGCAGCACCTGCGCCGGCGAACCGCATCCGAGCAGCGCGCCGCGCGCCAGCAGCGCGATCCGATCGGCGTACAGCGCAGCGAGGTTCAGGTCGTGCAGCACCACGGCGACCGCGACGCCGTCGCGGGCAAAGCGCGACACGACGTCGAGCACCCGCAGCTGGTGCGCCAGATCCAGCGCCGCGACCGGCTCGTCGAGCAGCAGCGCGGCGCCGTCGGCCGGCGGATGCCACAGCTGCGCGAGCACGCGCGCGACCTGCACGCGTTGTCGCTCGCCGACCGACAGCTGCAGATACGGGCGCTGCGCGAGCGCATCGAGCTGCAGCGCCGAGATCACCGCGCGCACGGCGGCCCGATCGGCGCTCGCAGCGCCCGCATAGCGGTGCGGCAGCCGCCCGAGCGTCACCACTTCGTGCACCAGGAAATCGAACGACAACGTGCTCGCCTGCGGCAGCATCGCGAGCCGGCGCGCGATCTCGTGCGGCCTGCATCCGGGCGACGCGGCGCCGGCGCGGGTCGCGCTGGCGAGCGTGCAGTCGCCGAGCCGGACCTCGCCGGCGGCCAGCGGCTCATCGCCGCAGGCAGTCCGCAGCAGCGTCGATTTGCCGGCGCCGTTCGGACCGATCAGCGCCAGCAGCTCGCCGCGAGCCACCGACAGCTGCACGCGATCGAGCAGCGTGCGCCGTTCGCGCACGACCGTCACGCCGTGCCAGCCGATCACGGGCGCCGCCGAATCGTGCATCGTCAGGCGGCGAACAGCGGCCGCCGGTGCGTGCGCAGCAGCCACAGGAAAAACGGCGCGCCGATCGCCGCCGTCAGGATCCCGATCGGCAGCTCGGTCGGCGCCAGCAGCGTGCGCGCCGCGACGTCGGCGCCGGCGAGCAGCGCAGCCCCCAGCAGCGCCGCCAGCGGCAGCAGCAGCCGGTGGCCGGGTCCCACGCACAGCCGCGCCAGGTGCGGCGTCACCAGGCCGACGAACGCGATCGCGCCGCAGCTGGCGACGACCGCGCCGGTGACGAGCGCCGTCAGCACGACCAGCCGGCGCTTGAGCCGCTCGACGTCGATGCCGAGCTGGCGCGCTTCGGCTTCGCCCAGCAGCAGCGCATCGAGCTCGCGCGCCAGCGGCACCGCGACCGCGAGCGCCGCGGCCAGCAGCGCCGCCAGCACCGCCACCTGCTGCCAGTTCGCCCAGGCCAGGCTGCCCAGGCTCCAGAACGTCAGATGCCGCAGCTGCTCGCCGCTGGCGAGATAACTGAGGAATCCGATCGTCGCGCCGGCCAGCGCATTGATCGCGATGCCGGCCAGCAGCAGCATCGTCGGATCGACGGCGGCGCCCTGCCGCGACAGCCGGAATACCAGCAGCGTCGTCGCCAGACCGCCGCAGAACGCCGCCGCAGGCAATGCGAGCGAGCCCAGCGCCGATCCTGCCAGTGCGACCGGCACGCCGAGCACGATCACCGCGACCGCCCCCAGCGCGGCGCCGGCCGACACGCCGATCAGGCTGGGGTCGGCCAGCGGATTGCGGAAGAACGCCTGCATCATCGCGCCGGCGGCCGCCAGGCCTGCGCCCGCCAGCAACGCGACGACGACCCGAGGCAGCCGCACGTCGAGCAGCACGTTCGACAACGCCGCATCCGACGGCGCCACCCGCGCCAGCCCCAGCGGCTCGAGCAGGATCTGCCAGGCGGCTGCCGGCGCGATCGGGACCGTGCCGCTGGAGACCGCGACGGCGGCGGCGGCCAGCACCAGCAGCGTGGCGCCGCCGAGCGCGATGCGCGGACGATGTCGCAGATCCATGAGCGGCGGTCTGATGCGGCGGTGGTCGCAAAGCGGTCGTGGTAGTTTAGCGTTCCCCTTTGCGCCGCCCTGCCCACCGCATCGCCATGCCCGACTCGCTGTGCGATCTCGATGCCGACGCGCTGTCCCGGATGATCCATTCGCGCAGCGTCGGCTGCCGCGAAACGCTCGAGTCCTTCCTCGACCGGATCGAGCGCCTGAACCCCACGTACAACGCGATCGTGTCGCTGCGCGACCGCGACGAGCTGCTGCGCGAAGCCGACGCGCGCGACGCGATGCTCGCGCGAGGCGAATCGATGGGCTGGCTGCACGGGATGCCGATCGCGATCAAGGATCTCGCGTCGACCCGCGGCATCCGCACGACCTGGGGCTCGCCGATCTTCCGCGATTTCGTTCCCGACGCCGACTCGCTGCCGGTCGAACGGGTCCGGCGCGCCGGCGCGATCGTGATCGGCAAGACGAACACGCCCGAGTTCGGCCTGGGCTCGCAGACGTACAACCGCGTGTTCGGCGTCACGCGCAATGCCTACGATGCCAGCCGATGCGCCGGCGGCAGCAGCGGCGGCGCCGCGGTCGCGCTCGCGTTGCGGCTGCTGCCGATCGCCGACGGCAGCGACTACGGCGGCTCGCTGCGCAATCCGGCCGCGTTCAACAACGTGCTCGGGCTGCGCCCGTCGCAGGGGCGGGTGCCGGCGGCACCGGTCGACGACGCATTCGTCGCGCAGTTCTCGACCGACGGACCGATGGCGCGCAGCGTCGTCGACCTGGCGCGGATGCTCGCGATCCAGTCCGGCTACGACCGGCGCGCACCGCTGTCGCTCGCCGTCGACGACGCGCTGTCGGCGGCGCTGACGCAGCCGGCCGAGCGCTGGCAAACGGCGGCCGGCGGCGCCGGCTGGCGCGGCTGCCGGATCGGCTGGCTCGGCGACTACGACGGCTATCTGCCGACCGAGCCGGGCGTGCTCGAGGTCTGCGCCGGCGCGCTCGGCGCGCTGCGGGCGTCGGCTGCGAGGTCGTGCCGGCCTCGCTCGGGTTCGATCCGCAGCGGCTTTGGCGCGCCTTCGTCACGCTGCGGCAGTGGCTGACTGCCGGTCGCTTGCGCGTGCATTACGACGACCCGCAGCGACGCCCGCAGCTCAAGCCCGAGGCGATCTGGGAGATCGAGCACGGCTTGCGGCTGTCGGCCGCCGACGTCTATTCCGCGTCGCAAACGCGCAGCCGCTGGTATCAGCAGATGCTCGCGCTGTTCGAACGCCACGATTTCCTCGCGCTGCCGTCGGCGCAGGTGTTCCCGTTCGATGCCGAACAACCGTGGCCGAAAACGATCGCAGGCCGCGAGATGGACAGCTACCACCGCTGGATGGAGGTGACGGCGGCCGTCACGCTGTCCGGCTGCCCGGCGCTGTCGATGCCGGCCGGCTTCGATCCGCGCGGGCTGCCGATGGGAATCCAGCTGGTCGCGCCGCCGCGCGACGAGCACTCGCTGTTGCGGCTTGCGCATGCGTACGAGCAGCAGACGTCATGGGTCAAGCGCCGACCGCCGCTGCCGTGACCGTTGCGCCGCCGGCGCGGGCTCGCCGATGACACGGACCTTTCTTCCGCCAGGAGTGTTGCCATGTACGTCGCCCGCTTCTCGTATTCGGTGCTGCCGGTGGACCGCGAGCGCGCGATCGCGTTCATCCGGCGCGAGGTCGATGCCGCCCGCCAGCAGGGCCTGCAGGCGCGGCTGCTGGTGCCGCTGACGCGCGGGCCGGGCGGCGCGGCGCTGCAGTTCGAGGTCGTGCTCGACTCGCTCGACCGCTTCGACCGCTTCCGCGAGCGCGGCATCGGGTCCGACCGCAAGACCGGCGAATGGATGCGCGGATTCTCGGCGATCCTGATCTCGCCGCCCGAAGTCGAGCTGCTCCGGATCGAAGGCGATGACGCCGACGCAGCGCCCGGTGCGACGGGCGCAGGCGGTCGCGCGCAAGCTGCCGCGAGCGAAGGCGCCGAAGCCGCGAAGGCTTTCGATGCATTTAAGGGCGGCAAGGCGATCAAGGCCGGCAAGCGTGAACGCGTGCCCGACGCCGACGGCAACGGCAATGAGCGCGGCGACAAGCGCGGCAAGGGCGCCAGCGGCAAGCGCGGCAAGCGCGGCAGCGAACGTTAGCGGCCTGCCTGCAGTGACGGCTGCGCGCCGCCCGCCTGCTCCGGCGCGGCTTGCAGCCGCCGCGGCAGTCGCTGGTGCGCTCGCCGCAGCGCTGGTGCCGGGTGCCGGCGGGTTCGCCGCCGAGCTCGAGCCGCTCGGCATCGATCCGCAGCGCGTGACCGTTTCCGGCATCTCGTCGGGCGGCTACATGGCGGTGCAGCTCGGCGTTGCGTTTTCGGCACGATTCGCTGGCGTCGCGGCGATCGCGGCCGGACCGTACGGCTGCGCCCGCACCGATTCCCGCGATCCGCTCGCGAACGTGCGGCGCGCGCTCGGCCCGTGCATGGCAGGCAGTTATCCGCGGCCGCAACGCTGGCAGTGCGCATGGCCGTGGCTCGCCGATCGATGCCCCGGACCCAACGCCCCGGATCCGGCGGCGGCGATCGCGCAGGTGCATCGCAAGGCGGCGCGCGGCGCGATCGACTCGCCGTCGCATCTGGCGCGCCAGCGCGTGTTCCTGCTCGCCGGCGGCCGCGACACGACGGTCGTGCCGGCGGTCGTCGAAGCGCTGCGCGCGTTCTACGCTGCGTTCGTCCCCGCAGCGCAGCTCCGATTCGAGACGCTGGCGCGCGCGGCACACACGTTCCCCACCGACGGCTTCGATCGCGGCAATGCCTGCGGCGTCGCCGAACCGCCGTTCGTCAGCGACTGCGGCCACGACGCCGCGGGCGCGCTGCTCGCGCATCTGCACGGGCCGCTCGAGCCGGGCGGCCCGCCGCCGCGCACGGCCCGTGCGTTCGATCAGCGCCCGTTCTTCGGCGCGCGTGCGGCCGCAGGGCTCGCCGACACCGGCTACGTGTACGTGCCGGCGGCATGCGAAGCCGCATCGGGCTGCGCGCTGCACGTCGCGCTGCACGGATGCCGGCAGACGGTCGCCGACGTCGGCCGCGCGTTCATCGACGGCGCCGGCTACAACCGCTGGGCCGAAGGCAACGGCATCGTCGTGTTGTATCCTCAGGTGCGGCCGGCGGCCAGCGCGCTGGACGTCAATCCGCGGAACTGCTGGGACTGGTGGGGCTACACCGGTGCCGGCTGGGACGACAAGGACGGGTTGCAGCTGGGTGCGATCGTCGCGATGATCGAACGGCTGACGCAGGCGCCGGCCCGGCGCTGAAGAGTTCAGCGCCGCCAACCGGCAGATACGCTCGATCGAGGCACAGATGCGCTTCAGGTATTACTGGGAAGATTTCACTCCCGGCTGGACGTTCGAGAACGGTCCGCGGTCGCTCGATCGCGACCAGATCGTCGCGTTCGCGCGCGACTGGGATCCGCAGCGATACCACGTCGACGAGCAGGCCGCGAAGGAGACCCCGTTCGGCGGACTGATCGCCAGCGGCTGGCAGACCTGCGGCCTGATGATGCGGATGATGTGCGACGGCTACCTGCTCGACTCCGCATGCATCGGCTCGCCCGGGCTGGACGAGGTTCGCTGGCTCAAGCCGGTGCGCCCCGGCGATGCGCTGACGTATCGGGCGACGGTGCTCGAGCAGACGCCGTCGCAGAAGGATCCGAACCGGGGCAGCGTGACGTTCCGCTGGGAGCTCGTCGATCGCGCCGGCGAGCCGGTCGTGCGCATCATCGGGCGCCAGTATTACCTGCGCCGGGAGCCGGCCCGGTGAACGCACCGCGCGAGCGTCCCGCGCATTTCTCGATGATCCGCGCGTTCCACCTCGCGGATTTCCTGACGCTGCTGAACGCCGCCTGCGGCACTGCCGGCATCTTCCTCGCGATGCTGTACATGAGCACGGGGCAGCCGTCGTACTTCCTGTTCGCGGCGGCGATGGCGCCGCTGGCGCTGCTGTTCGACGTGTTCGACGGCCGCGTCGCGCGCTGGCGCCAGCAGCAATCGCCGCTGGGGCGCGAGCTCGACTCGCTTGCCGACGTGATCTCGTTCGGCGTCGCGCCGGCAGCGCTGGCGTTCGCCGCCGGAATGCGCGGCGGCTGGGATGCGATCGCGCTGATCTACTTCGTCTGCTGCGGGGTCAGCCGGCTCGCGCGCTTCAACGTGACCGCCGAGGCGCTGACGGCCGAATCCGGCAAGGTCAAGTATTTCGAGGGCACGCCGATCCCGACCAGTGTCGTGCTGACCGCGGTGCTCGCCGTTGCGGCGCTCGCGGACCGTCTCGGCGAGCGGCTGTGGTTCGGCGCGTACACGCTGGGCCCGTGGGACCTGCATCCGCTGGTGCTGCTGTTCGTGGCGTCGGGCAGCCTGATGATCAGCAAGACGCTGCGGATTCCGAAGCTGTAGGCGGGCGCGGAGCGCTTGGCGCGGCGCTCGCGGCGCGAATGCCGCATTCGCCGCCGCTCGCCGCACGGACGCCGCAGTCAGTTGCGGCTCGCCGTCGTCAGCAGGCCGCCGATGCCGATGAACGTGCAGCCGGTCGCGCGGTTGAACCAGCGGCCATGACGCGCAATCCACGGCGCCAGCCGCTGCGCGGCGCCCGCGAGCATCAGCTCGTAGACGAACTCGATTGCGGCGAACGTGCCGCCGAGCACCACGAACTGCAGCCACAACGGCGCGCCCGGGGTCATGAACTGCGGCAGGAATGCCGCGAAGAAGATCAGCGCCTTGGGATTCGACACGGCGACCAGGAACCCTTGCGCGAACAGGCGCAGGGGCCTGGTGTCGTGTCCGAGCCGCGCAACCGCGGCCGCGTCGACCGCCGGGGCCGGCGCCCGCAGCAGCCGCACGCCCAGATACACCAGATAGGCGGCGCCGATCCACTTGGCTGCCGTGAACGCCTGCTCCGACGCGGCCAGCAGCGCGCCGAGCCCTGCGAGCGACGCGGCGATCAGCAGCAGAAAACCGGTCACGCCGCCCGCTGCGGTGAACGCGGTGCGGGCCAGCCCGAAGCGCACGCCGTGCGTCAGCGACAGCAGCCCGTTGGGCCCCGGCGTCAGCGACAAGCCGACCGCAGCGATCAGATACACCAGCCACAACTCGAAGCTCATAAGTCGCCCCGTTGATCCCGCGAGCCTGTCAGCATACTCAAGAACTCGGCCGTGCGCGCGGCGGCGCCGACGGCCGCGGCTTGCGCTCGCGCATCAGCTCGGCCATCGAGTGCGCGGCCGCCGACAGCGGCTGGCCGCGCCGGCGCACCAGGTACAGGTTGCGCACGAGCCCCGGCAGGTGAAGCGGCCGTACCGCCAGCCGCGGCCGATCGAAATGGAACAGCGTGAGCTCGGGCACGACCGTGATGCCGAGCCCTGCCTCGACCATGCCGGCCACGGTCGCCAGATGCTCGACTTCGAGCACCGACTGCAGCGCGACCGGGTGCAGCGCCGCCTGCAGGTGCTGGCGCACGCTGGTGCTGCGCGCCAGCTGAATGAACGGAAACGCGGCGAGGTCCTTGGCCCGGATCCGCGACAGCGCGGCCAGCGGGTGCGCCGGCGCGCACACGACGTAGAAGCGGTCGGCGCACAGCAGGTCGGTGGCAAGGTCCGCCTCGTCGCGTCCGGCCGGCGCGATCGCCAGCTCGACCCGCTGCGACCGCAGCAGGGCCAGGCACTGGTCCGACAGCGTGTCGAACAGCTCGAGCTCGATGCCGGGGAAACGGCGCCGGAACTCGGCGAAGACGCCCGGCAGCCAGCCCGCGGCGAGCGACGGCAGCGCGGCGATCGCGACGCGGCCCTTGCGGCGCGCCGCATGATCGCGGAAGTCCGACACCATCGCATCGAGCTCGCCGAGCACGCGCCGCGCCGACGCGTCGAACATCCGCCCTTCGGGTGTCGGCTCGACGTTGCGCGTGCTGCGCTCGAACAGCTTCGCGCCGAGCGCGTCCTCGACGCCGCGGATCAGCGTGCTGAACGCCGATTGCGACAGGTGGCAGCGCTGCGCCGCCCGCGTGAAGTTGCGTTCTTCGGCCAGCGCGACCACTGCGCGCAATTCGCGCGCCGACAGATTCATCTGCATGGTCGATCAGTCTAACCAAACTTTCCATTTCCCGGATGAATCCGGCGCCGTTATCGTGCCGACCATGGCAAACGCTCCCCTGCTGATCGGTTGTGCGGCCGGCTTCTCCGGCGACCGCTCCGATGCGGCGCCGCCGGTCGTGCGCACGCTGATCCGGCGCGGCGGCCCCGCGTTCCTCGTGTTCGAGACGCTCGCCGAGCGCACGCTCGCGGCCGCGCAACTGTCTCGCCGCGGCGACCCCGACGCCGGCTACGAACCGCTGCTCGACGCGATGCTGCGGCCGGTGCTCGCCGACTGCCTCGCGCACGGCATTCGGATCGTCGGCAACTTCGGCGCTGCGAATCCTCCGGCCGCCGCACGCCGCGTGCTCGCAATCGCCGCCGAGCTCGGTCTGCCGCCGCCGCGGGTCGCGGTCATCGAAGGCGACGACGTATCGGGGCCGCGGTTCCGGACGCTGCTGTCGCAGCACCTCGGCCCGGCGCTCGACGCTATCGACGTCGTCAGCGCGAACGCGTACATCGGCGCCGAACCGGTCGCCGCGGCATTGCGCGCTGGCGCGCAGATCGTCGTCGCGGGCCGCATCGCCGATCCGGTGCTCGCGCTCGGTCCGGCGCTCGCGCACTTCGGCTGGTCGCTCGACGACTGGAACCGGCTGGCTCGCGCAACGATGTGCGGGCATCTGCTCGAATG
>DATLGW010000057.1:0-8717 GCA_035540315.1 Burkholderiaceae bacterium
CTCACCCCTTGTCCAGGATGATGTCCCAATGACCCTCGAGCAGCCCGGTCTGATTGGGCTGCAGAGTCGTGACGAGGCGTCGTTTGCCAGGTCCGGCGCTGTTGAAGAAAGGGTCCTTGTCGTTCAACGGCTCACCGGCGAAGTACATCTGCGTCACCAGTCGATTCGTCAAACCGGTCACGTCGAAGTGAATGTGGGGCGGCCGAAACAGCTCGGGCCCGGCAGGATAGCCGCCGGGCTTGACGGTCCTGAATGCGTAGCGGCCGCCTGCATCGCTCGTGAGCAGCGCGTATCCGTCGAAGCCAAGATCTGTCCGGGCGTCCACGCCTGCGCAAGCGCGTCCTTGGCATGGAGGGCGGTTGCGCAAGCGGCGGCGGCGATCAGCGTACGGCGCTTCGACAGCACGATGTCGTTCATGCGGGGCTCCTCGATGACGTATCGCTGCACCCTCGTCGGTGACGGCGCGGCGACCGACTCAGCTTGCGGTAACGAGCATGCGGCGTCATGAAGAAACGTTGAAAATTGGCTCAAATCTCGTCGCGTGATTCGTTGTCTTCTGCGCCCGGATCGCGTCCCCCCGACCCGGTGCTTCGGTTCAGCGGATTTCATCCTCGACCTCGAGCGCGCATTGCTCAGGACCCCCAATGCGAGCTGCCGCTGCGCCCCAAGACGTTCGAGGTGCTGAAGTACCTGGCGACCAGCGGTGGTCGGTTGGTCGACAGGAACGAGCTGCTGGGAGCGGTGTGGGGCAAGGTCATGGTCACCGACGACTCGCTCGCCCAGTGCATCAGCGAGATTCGCCGGGCGCTCGGGGCACCGGGGCACTCGCTGATTCAGACCGTCCCCCGGCGCGGTTACCGGTTCTGCGGCGCGGTGTCGAGCCGGCCGCCGTGGGCCGTCGAACTCCGGGAGCAGCCAGCGGCGGTGCATCCGACAGGCGAGACCGGCTCGATCGATTCGCCGGCAATTGCGGTGCTTCCTTTCGAGAACCTGAGCGAGGATCCGGGTCAGCGGTTTCTGAGCGACGGCGTGACCGAGGATCTGCTCACCGAGCTCTCCCGCTTCTCGGACCTGCGCGTGATCTCACGCAACTCCTCGTTTCGATATCGCGGCAAGCACGTCGACGTTCGCCAGATCGGTCGGCGGCTCGGCGCGCGTTATCTGCTGGAGGGCAGCATTCGCAGGAGCGACAGCCGAATTCGGCTGAACGCGCAGCTGGTCGACACGGCGACCGGTGCTCAGGTGTGGGCGGATCGCTACGACCGCGATCTCGAGGATCTTCTTGCCGTACAAGACGAGCTTGCTCGAACGATCGCCGCCGTGCTCGCCGTGCGGGTGACCCGGGCCGAGGCGGAGCGGGTGCTGTCGCGTGCGACCCGCACCTGGAGCGGTTACGAGTCGTACCTTCGAGCGCTCGAAGCGTTCCGGAAACGCGGCCGATCGAGGGACGCCGTACGCGAGGCGCGGCGCCTGGTCAGCGACGCATTGGAGATCGACCCCGAAAACGCGCGTGCGCACGCACTGCTCTCGAAGATCGAATGGTGGACCTATGTCGAGCCGCTCGACGGCAGTTACCTGGACGCGAACGCGCTGCAGCGTGCCGGCGATCTGCGCGCAAAGCCGTGCAGTTGGCGCCGCAGTTGCCGGAGGCTCACGCGCAGCTCGGGTGGACGCCGATCTTCCAGAACCGCCACAGCGCAGGGCTGGAGTCGTTCGGTCACGCTTTCTCGATCAATCGCAACTTCGTCGACAACCGTCATGCCCTCGCGCTCGCGTATTCCGGCCTGCCGGAGCGCGCGTTGGAGGTCATTCGGGCCAGCATCCATCTGGATCCCTTCCAGCCGTTCGACAGTTTCGCGTTCGTGGGCCATGCCCATTACCTGCTGGGCGATTATCGAAACGCGGCGAATCACCTGGCGCACTACCCGGCGTGTGCCCCGGTCGTGCGGATCCTTCCGCTGTGGCTTGCTGCTGCCCAGGCCGGCGACCTGTCCGCCGCGCGAGCCGAGGCTGCACAGGTGCGGCGGCTCGAGCCGGAGTTCGCGATCGAGCGCTGGCGCGTGACCGCCGTCTACCGGCGCAGCGAGGATGCCGAGCGGTTACTGCACGGGCTGCGCCTGGCCGGATTGCCGTAGCATTGACATTGACTCAGTCGCGTCGCAGGTGCGCCGCTTCTGCGCCATCGGCCGCAGCGCCGAATTCGTCGCCCAGCTCGGCGCCGCGCCGGCACGCGGCCTGCACTGCGTCGGCAACCAGTTGCGGCAGTCCCCGCTGCATCAGCACCGCCAGCGCCGCTGCCGTCGTGCCGCCGGGCGAGGTCACCCGCTCGCGCAGCACCGACGGCGGTTCGTCCGATCGGGCGGCGAGCTCGGCGGCGCCGGCGACGGTCCCCAGCGCCAGCCGGCGCGCCTGATCGGGCGGCAGCCCGAGCTGCCGCGCCGCGTCGATCAGCGACTCGATCAACAGGAACACGTACGCGGGCCCGCTGCCGCTGACCGCAGTCACTGCATCGAGCAGTCGCTCGTCGTCGATCCACACGACCTCGCCGACGGCCGACATGATCGTCTCGGCACGCTGGCGATCGTCGGGCCGCAGCGCAGCGCTCGCGGCGATGCCGGTCGTGCCGCGCCCGATCAGCGCCGGCGTGTTCGGCATCGTGCGCACGATCCGGCAGTTCGGGCCGAGCCAGCGACGCAGGTCGTCGCTGCGCACGCCGGCGGCGACGCTGAGCACGAGCTGACCCTCGAGCAGGCTCGACAGCGCCGTCGCCGCATCGCGCATCTGTTGCGGCTTGACCGCGAGCACGACGACCTCGGCGCCGATTCGTCCGGTCGCCGTCAGCTGGCGCGAGCCGACGCGCTCGTCGCAGCGCACGCCGAAGCACTGCTGCAGCTGCTGGCGCCGCGGCGCGGCGATCTCGATCACGTCGATGTCGGAGCCCGGGAACCCGCGTTCGGTCAGGCCGCCGATCAGCGCGGCGGCCATGTTGCCGCCGCCGATGAACAGGATCCGCATCACTCGTCCCTCACGTGCTTGATGAACTGGCTCGGCCGCAGTCCCAGCGCCAGCAACGTGGCAGCGTACGCGCCTGCGCCGGCGACGACCAGCGCCAGCGCGATCGCAGCGCGCTGCAGCGGCTGTGCCTGCAGCGCGACCCAGTCGAATTGCGCCTGCGCGAGCGCCAGCAGCGCGCCCATCGTCGCGAGCGCGACGGCCAGCCGCAGCGCGAGGCCCAGCCATCCCGGCCGGGGCCGATAGATGCCGCGGCGGCGCAGCCCGACGAGCAGCAGGCCGGCGTTGATCGTCGCGGCGACCGAGATCGCCAGCGCCAGCCCCGCATGCGCGAACAGCGGCACGAACACGAGGTTCATCAGCTGCGTGGCGGCCAGCACCAGCAGCGCGATCCGCACCGGCGTGCGCATGTCCTGCTGCGCATAGAAACCCGGCGCCAGGATCTTGACCGCGACCAGCCCGAGCAGCCCGACCGAATACGCGAGCACGGCGCGGCTGGTCATCTGCAGGTCGTTCGCGTCGAAGCGGCCGTAGTGGAACAGCAGCGCGGTCAGCGGCTCGGCGAGCACTGCCAGCCCGACCATCGCCGGCAGCGCGAGCAGCGCAGCGAGCCGCAGACCCCAGTCGAGCAGCGCGTTGTATTCGTCGGCACGGCCGGCCGCATGGGCGCGCGACAGGCTGGGCAGCAGCACGGTGCCGAGCGCCACGCCCAGCAGCGCGGTCGGAAACTCCATCAGCCGATCGCCGTACGTGACCCACGACACGCTGCCGGCCTGGAGCCGCGACGCGATGTGGGTGTTGATCAGCACGCTGATCTGCGCCGCCGACACCGCCAGCACCGCCGGCGCCATCTGGCTGAGGATGCGCCGCACCTGCGGGTCCGCCAGCGCGACCCACGGGCTGCCGATGCGCGGCAGCATCCCGACGCGGATCAGCGCCGGCACCTGGATCGCCAGCTGCGCGATGCCGCCGACGACCACGCCGACGGCCAGTGCATAGACCGGCGGATCGAAGCGGTCGGCCAGCGTCAGCGCCGCGGCGATGAACGCCAGGTTCAGCAGCACCGGCGTGAACGCCGGGACCGCGAACCGGCGCCAGGTGTTCAGCACCCCGGCGGCCAGCGCGACCATCGAGATCAGCAGCACGTACGGGAACATCCAGCGCGTCATCGCGACCCCGGCGTCGAACGCCGCCGGGTCGTGCGCCAGTCCCGACGCGATCAGCAGGATCAGCGCCGGCGCGCCGGCCACGCCGAGCGCGGACACGAGGACCAGCGCCCAGAACAGCACGCTCGCCGTGTGGTCGATCAGCCTCTTGGTGCTGCGATCGTCGCCGCTCGCCCGCGACGCCGACAGGATCGGCACGAACGCCTGCGAGAACGCGCCTTCGGCGAACAGCCGGCGCAGCAGGTTCGGCAGCCGGAACGCGACGAAGAACGCGTCGGTCATCGCGGTCGCGCCGAACAGCGACGCGGTCAGCATCTCGCGGACCAGGCCGGTGATTCGCGACAGCAGCGTCAGCCCGCTGACCGTCGCCGCCGCGCGCAGTACGTTCATCCGGGGTTCGCCCGCGATTGGCGGCGCCGGTTTGCGGGTTTGCGTCGGGACACGCTATAATTCAAGGCTTTCCAGGAATTCCAGGCAGTCGGATCGCGCCCGCAGGGCCGCACCGGCGGCTGCCAGCAAAGGACGAGATTCTCGCATGGCCAACATCGCCTCAGCCCGCAAGCGCGCCCGCCAGGCCGTGGTCCGCAACGCGCACAACTCCAGCCTGCGCTCGCGGCTGCGCACGGCGATCAAGGCGGTTCGCAAGGCGATCGCGACCGGCGACAAGGAAGCCGCCGCGTCGCAGTTCCAGCGCTCGCAGAAGGTGATCGACTCGATCGCCGACAAGAAGATCATCCACAAGAACGCCGCGGCACGTCACAAGAGCCGCCTGGCGTCGGCGCTGAAGTCGATGGGCGCGCGCGCCTGACGGCGCATCCGCGTCAGCCGGCGGCGCGCTCGCGCGCGCCGAACAGCGCAGTTCCGACCCGCACGATCGTCGCCCCCTCGGCGATCGCCGCTTCCAGGTCCGCCGACATCCCCATCGACAGCGTGTCGAGCGCGAGCCCGGCGCCTCGCAGCCGCTCGGCCAGCCGCCGCAATTCGCCGAACCGCGCCCGCTGAGCCGCCATTGCCGACGCCGGCTCGCCCGCCGGCGGTTCCGGGATCGCCATCAGCCCGCGCAGCGCCAGCCGCGGAAGCGCAGCGACGGCCGCCGCAAGCGCGGGGACTTCGTCGGGCGCACAGCCGCTCTTGGTCGCCTCGCCGCTGACGTTGACCTGCAGGCATAGGTTCAGCGGCGGGCGCTGCGGCGGCCGTTGCTCCGACAGCCGCTGCGCGATCTTCAGCCGGTCGACCGAATGGACCCAATCGAATCGCGCCGCGATGCCGCGGGTCTTGTTCGACTGGATCGGGCCGATGAAATGCCACTCCAATGACAGCTCCGGACGGCGGTCTCGGCATTCGTCGATCTTGCGCTCGGCTTCCTGCAGATAGTTCTCGCCGAAGCAGCGTTGCCCGCAGTCGGCCAGCTGCAGCACCTGGTCGGCGCCGAACGTCTTCGAGACCGCCAGCAGCCGCACCGAGGCCGGGTCGCGGCCTGCCGCGCGCGCGGCCGCCGCAATCCGGCGCAGGACCGCTTCGTGGTTTTCGCGCAACGCCGGGTTGCCGTTCATCGTCTGCATCGCCTTTGGGTGGGCCCGAGCATGAAGCCCAGGCGCCGATTCCTAGAATGACCGACAGCCCCCGCGACGACAGGAACCACGCGCACCATGGACATCGCCGAACTGCTCGCTTTCGTTGTGAAGAACAAGGCCTCGGACCTGCATCTCTCGGCCGGGCTGCCGCCGATGATCCGCGTGCACGGCGACGTCCGCCGGATCAACCTGCCGCCGATGGAGCATCAGGACGTGCACGGCATGATCTACGACATCATGAACGATGCACAGCGCAAGGAATACGAGGAGAACCTCGAATGCGACTTCTCGTTCGCGATCCCCGGGCTGGCGCGGTTTCGCGTCAACGCGTTCCAGCAGCAGCGGGGCGCCGGCGCGGTCATGCGGACGATTCCGTCGAAGATCCTGTCGCTGGAGGATCTGAACGCGCCGAAGATCTTCGCCGAGATCGCGCTGCAGCCCCGCGGCCTGGTGCTGGTGACGGGACCGACCGGTTCGGGCAAGTCGACCACGCTCGCGGCGATGATCAACCACGTCAACGAGAACCAGTACGGGCACATCCTGACGGTCGAGGATCCGATCGAATTCGTGCATGAATCGAAGCGCTGCCTGCTCAATCAGCGCGAGGTCGGCCCGCACACGCTGTCGTTCGCCAACGCGCTGCGCAGCGCGTTGCGCGAGGACCCCGACATCATCCTGGTCGGCGAATTGCGCGACCTCGAGACGATCCGGCTGGCGCTGACGGCGGCCGAAACCGGTCACCTGGTGTTCGGCACGCTGCACACGTCGTCGGCCGCCAAGACGATCGACCGCGTGATCGACGTGTTCCCCGCCGCCGAGAAGGAGATGGTGCGCGCGATGCTGTCTGAATCGCTGAAGGCCGTGATCTCGCAGTCGCTGCTGAAGACCAAGGACGGCAACGGCCGGGTGGCCGCCCACGAGATCATGATCGGCACGCCGGCGATCCGGAACCTGATCCGCGAGGCGAAGGTCGCGCAGATGAACGCCGCGATCCAGACCGGCGCCTCGGTCGGCATGCAGACGCTGGACCAGTGCCTGACCGACCTGGTGAAACGCAACGTGATCGCGATGGCCGAGGCGCGTGCCGCGGCGGCGGTCAAGGAAAACTTCCCGGGTTGACTGGCACCGCGCGGCGTCTCGGACCCGCGCCCGCAGCGCAAGCGATGCCGAAGCGGAGGATCGGATGATCGAACATGCAACGACCGACGGTGCCGCGCGGCTGCCGGCTTCGGCCAAGCCGGTCGCGCTCGAGCGCGAGCAGGCGTCGAAGTTCCTGCACGATCTGCTGCGGCTGATGCAGGCGAAGGGCGGGTCGGACCTGTTCCTGACCGCCGAGTTCCCGCCGGCGTTCAAGATCGACGGCAAGGTGATGCCGGTCTCGAACGTGCCGTTGACACCGCAGCACACGGCCGAGCTCGCGCGCGCGCTGATGAACGACCGGCAGGCCGGCGAGTTCGAGGCGCGCAAGGAGCTGAACTTCGCGATCAGCCCGGGCGGAATCGGGCGCTTCCGCGTCAACGCATTCACGCAGCTCGGCCGAATCGGCGTGGTCATTCGGGTGATCCAGACGCAGATCCCGACGCTCGAGGAGCTGCATCTGCCGCGGATCATCTCCGAGCTCGCGCTGAGCAAGCGCGGGCTGATGCTGATGGCCGGCGCCACCGGTTCGGGTAAGTCGACGACGCTGGCGGCGGTCGTCGGCCATCGCAACGAGAACACGCACGGTCACATCGTCACGATCGAGGACCCGGTCGAGTTCGTTCATCCGCACCGCAACTGCATCGTCACTCACCGCGAGATCGGCGTCGACACCGAGAGCTGGGAGGTCGCGCTGAAGAACACGCTGCGCCAGGCGCCCGACGTGATCATGATCGGCGAGATTCGCGACCGGGAGACGATGGAGCATGCGGTCGCATTCGCCGAAACGGGCCACCTGTGCCTGGCGACGCTGCACGCGAACAGCGCGAACCAGGCGCTGGACCGCGTGATCAACTTCTTTCCCGAGGAGCGCCGCGCGCAGCTGCTGATGGACCTGTCGCTGAACCTGCGCGCGATCGTGTCGCAGCGGCTGATCGCGAGCACGACCGGCAAGGGACGGGTTCCGGCCGTCGAGGTGATGCTGAACTCTCCGCTGATCGCCGACCTGATCTTCAAGGGCGAAGTCGCCGAGATCAAGGACATCATGAAGAAGTCGCGCGAGATCGGCATGCAGACGTTCGACCAGGCGCTGTTCGACCTGTACGAGGACGGCAAGATCGGCTACGAGGACGCGCTGCGCAACGCCGACTCGGTCAACGACCTGCGGCTGAACATCAAGCTGAACAGCAAGCGCGGCCGGCGCGACCTCACGCAGGGGATCGAGCACCTGGGCATCGTCAAGTAGCGCTGCGGCTGGCGAACGGCGGCAGGATCCGCGCGCTGAACAGCCGGCACTCGATCGGCCCGTTGTACAGCGGAGTTCGCCGCAGCGCCTTGATGCCGAGCCGGCGCGCGAGCTGCAGATCGCTCGACAGCACGGCGACCGTCCAGCCGCCGTAGCGGTGCTTCAGCGCCATGCCCCAGCGCTCGATCGCCGCCTGCTGATCGCGGTCGGCGTCGATGCGGCTGCGCTCGCCGTACGGCGGGTTCGTGACGATCATCGCCGGCGGCTCGAACGGCGGCGGCGCCCGCAGCGCGTCGGCGACCGACAGCCGGATCGCGGATTCGGCAAGGCCTGCCCGCTTGGCGTTGATCCGTGCCTGCGCGACCTCGCGTTCGGCGGCATCGCTGGCGGCAATGGGCGCGCCGGCGGCAGCGGCGCCGCGCATCGCGTCGGCGCGGGTGCGCTCCCACGCCTGCGCGTCGTGGCCGAGCAGCCGCTCGAAGCCGAACCTGCGCTGAGCGCCCGGCGGGATTCCGGCCGCGATCTGCGCGGCCTCGATCACGATCGTGCCCGAGCCGCAGAACGGGTCGTACAGCGGCTGCT